>CAYPXQ010000033.1:0-16314 GCA_964414685.1 uncultured Actinomycetota bacterium | reverse complement strand
CTGCAGGCCCACAAAGACCAGGCCTTTATCAATGTCCGGGCTTGAGATGTCATAATCTTTATCAATTTTTTTATAAGCAAATCCCAGGACCCTTAAGGCTCTGCCGGCCATGTCCCGGTTTATGCCGGCTATCCTTTCCCTGTCACTGTCTGACAGCGGCTTTATATCCCCATTAATATATATATGGCTGCAATTTTTCAGCACTATGTCAGGAGCGCCCTTTATGTATGCTGTGTATTTTTCGCCTGAACTGTGTACGGTGGTCATGGTCTTTCTGGCCGAATCAAACGGGATCTCATCGATCCTGGGGGAAGCCTTTTCAAGCTGAGGTTTTTCCAGTCCGGATTTGGCAGCAGATACAACAAGCGCCCCCTCGGTAGGATCCCCGAATATCTCCCATTTTCCATTTCGGCTCAGCCTGGAATCATTGCAAAGGGCGCCGATCCGGAGCAGGAGGTCTATATCTTTTCTGTCATCAAGCACTTTCCCATCATAAATAAAATCCCCGCGCGGTTCATATCCTTCCCCTGAGACCCTGATAAGATGGTTATTTGCATAGATCTCAGTGACAGTCATCTCATTTTTTGTCAGAGTCCCGGTCTTGTCTGAGCAGATGACATTGGTGGAGCCGAGGGTCTCAACTGCCGGCAGCTGCCGCAGAAGGACATTCCTTTTCGCCATCTTGCTTACCCCGAGAGCCAGCGAGATGGTGACAATTGCAGGAAGCCCTTCGGGAATAGCGGCTACAGCCAGCGCCACTGCAGCCAAAAACAGCTCTGTGACATCAGCCAGGTCCACAGATGAAACAATATATTCCCTCAGTATTCCTACGCCAAAGACAATGGCACAGATAAAGATGGTCACCAGTCCCAGCCATTTCCCGAATTGCTTAAGATTTTCCTGGAGCGGTGTCAGATTCTCCTTTACTTCCTGTACCAGTCCTGCGATCTTGCCTATTTCCGTGACCATGCCGGTTTTTGTGATGACAGCCTGACCGTGGCCTTTTGTGACAATTGTGCCCATAAAGACCATATTATCCCGGTCATTTACTGATGTGTCTTTTTCCAGCGCCGAAGTGATCTTATTTGAAGGAGTGGACTCTCCGGTAAGCGAAGCCTCATCTACCTGTAGCGCAGCCAGTTCGATAAGTCTGGCATCTGCCGGCACCTTGGTCCCTGTCTCAAGCGATATTATATCCCCTGGGACAAGCTCCCTTGAATCTATCTCTGCTTCACGCGCGCTTCTGGTCACCCTGGCCTTTAAAGCCGTCAGCTTCCTCAATGATTCGATGGCCTTTTCGGCTTTATACTCCTGGACAAAGCCGAAAATCCCATTCAGCACCAGTATTATTGCAATGACAATCGCATCAAGCCTCTCCCCGATAAGCAAAGATATTGCGATAGCTGCAAAAAGTATTATCACGATAAATGAGGTAAACTGCCTTAAGAATATTTTAAAAGGAGATATGGGTTTTCTTTTTTCTATATCATTTTTGCCATACTCTTCCAGCCTTTTTGCAGCCTCCTCGTCCGTAAGGCCGCTTAAAGAAGTCCCCATAAGGTCTATTACCTTATCTGAGCTTAAAGAGTAATAATACCTATCCTGTCTGATATCAAGTTCCGTATCCAATAAGATCTTTTCCTTTATAAAGATTCTTAAAAAGCCTTATAAATAATCATCCTATTATTAAAAAAATCAGTTGATTTATAAAGCTATCAGATAAAAAGAAAAAAAAAAAGATATTTTTACAGTTTCAAAAAGATCGGTGCAGTTTTGGGATCACTTCTGCAGCTGATACTGGTATTTATACAGCTTATGATAAATACCTTTTGCCCTGAGAAGCTCCGAATGGGTGCCCCTTTCCACGATCTCCCCATGTGACAGGACGATTATCTTATCCACATTTTTTATAGTGGAGAGCCTGTGGGCTATGACTATGGTGGTCCTGTCCTTCATGACCCTGGAAAGGGCGTCCTGTATCAGGGCTTCTATCTCGGAATCTATACTGGAAGTGGCTTCGTCCAGGACCAGAAGCACCTCGGGATTGAACACCAGGGCCCGGGCAAAGGCGATAAGCTGCCTCTGGCCCACTGACAGGACCTGGCCCCTTTCCTTTACCTCGAAGCCGTACTGACCCGGCAGCCGGGCTATGAATTTATGAGCGTTGACATATTTGGAAGCTTCTATTACCTGTTCCAGGCTTATCTCCCTGTTTCCCAGCCGTATATTCTCCAGAATATTTCCCGAGAACAGGAATACATCCTGCATCACGACCCCTATATGCCTCCTCAGTTCATGAAGGTCAAAACACTTTATGTCGATACCGTCCAGGAGTATCTGGCCCCTCCGTATATCATAAAACCGGTTGAGAAGGTTTATGATAGATGTCTTTCCTGACCCGGTAGCCCCCACAAAGGCTATGCTCTGCCCCGTCTCAAGCTCAAAGGAGATATCTTTGAGCACATAATCATCATCATTATAGGCAAACCAGACATCTTTGAAGGTTATATTTCCCTTTACTTTCTCTACTCGGACAGGCCGGGGCGGGGAAGTTATGGCCGGCTTTATGTCAAGCAGCCTGAATATCCTCTCGGAAGCGGCCAGGGCTTCCTGAAGTATGCCGAACTTTTCACTGAGGTCGCTTATGGGGTGGAAGAATTTTTCCACATACTGCAGGAATGCCACCAGGGTCCCCAGGGTCAGGACATCTCTTATCACCTGGCTCCCGCCATACCATATGACCAGGGCGGTGGCAATGGTGCTTATCAGGATGACTACCGGGAAGAATACGGCATAGTAGAGGATGGTCCTCAGGTATTCGGCCAGATACTGCCGGTTAAGGCCGGCAAACTCTTCATCGTTCTGGCGCTCCCTGGTATATAGTTTGGTAGTTATGATCCCGCTTATAGATTCCTGGAGGAAGGAATTAATATTTGATATCTTTGTCCTTATAAGCCTGAAAGTGACCCTTACTTTGGAACGGAATATAAAGGTAGCTATTGCCAGGAGGATAAGGACTGAGAAAGTGACAAGCGACAGCTTCCAGTTCAGGGCCAGCATTATGCCCATTATCCCCAGTACCATAAACAGGTCCCCGAACAGGGTCACTATCCCGGAGGAAAGCATCTCGTTTAAGCTCTGGACATCAGTGGTAACCCTGGTCATGACCCTGCCCACCGGGTTCTTATCAAAATATGACATGGGCAGTCTCTGGATATGTGAGAAGATCTCCATCCGCATATCATACATTATCTTCTGCCCCAGGTATTCAGTATAATAGCCCTGGAAATACCTGACGGCGAACTCGAATAGTATGACCAGCCCATAAAGGACGACTATATATATAAGCCCTTCCAGCTGCCCGGGAGTTATATAATCATCTATGGCCAGCTTTATAAGATAAGGTCCTGCTACCTGGAGGCCGGCCGTAAGCAGTAGCAGGAAAATAGTAAGCGCCAGCAGATGCCGGTACGGCCTTATAAACCCGAACAGCCTGGAAGCGGTCTTTCTGTCGAAAGACTTTCCTGTCAGGTCTTTTTCATAGAAACTATCCATAATATTATCACTTCATTCCTACAACTCTTCCTTAAGTTCTTCAGACAGCTGCTGTCTCTGGTACAGACTCTGGTAGATCTCGCATTTTTCCATGAGCTCCCCGTGTTTTCCCATGGAATCTATCCTCCCCTCGTCCAGGACTATGATAAGGCTGGAATCCTTGATGGTGGATATCCTGTGGGAGATCATTATAGTGGTTATACTGGCGGTCTCTGCCTTGAGGTCCGAAAGTATCATCTCTTCGGTATTGGTGTCTATATTGGAAAAGGAGTCGTCCAGGATAAGTATCCGGGGACTGGCCAGTACCGCCCTGGCGATTGCAAGTCTCTGCTTCTGGCCTCCGGAAAGCGTCACACCCCTTTCTCCTATCAGCGTCCCATATCCATCCGGAAACCCGGATACATCTTCATGAAGGTGTGATATGCGGGCGGCATCCGAAACCCTTTTATCTATCTGTTCCCGGCTCAGGCCCGCCATTGCTTCCTCGGAACCAAACAGGATATTTTCCCTTATGGTCTTGGAGAATAAAAACGGCATCTGGGTGACATAACCGATACTATTCCTGAGGCGGTCCAGGGGATACTGCCTTATATCTGCCCCGTCTATATAAATGCCGCCTTTCTGCGGGTCCTCCAGGCGCGGTATAAGATTTGCCAGGGTAGATTTTCCTGACCCGGTAAAACCAACGATCCCCACCTGCATCCCCGGCTCGATATCAAAACAGATATTCTCCAGCACCCAGCTTTTCTCCCCTGATCCCGGGTTGTCTACAGTATCAATAAAGTCTTTTGCTGCCAGGTCCCTGACAGCTTTGCTCATCTCATACCGGAAGGACACATTCTTAAAAGAGATGCCGCCCTTTACCGTTTCCGGACAAGCTGTACCGGAGCCTGACATTATATCAGGTTTTACCCTGAAGACATCGTTTATCCTCTTCATGGATACAGAACCGCGCTGCACCAGGTTTATCACCCAGCCCAGCGATATAAGGGGCCAGGTTATGGCGCCTATATATGCCGAGAACTGGACAAACTGCCCCAGTGTGAGCTCCCCGGCTATCACCCGCCTGCCGCCGACAAGGAGCACCACCATAGTGCCTATCCCCCCTATAAATATCATGGCAGGCCAGAAGACGCTCCTTACCTTTGCCAGGGAAAGATTCCTTTTTATATATTCCAGATTCAAGACGGAAAATATATCTTTTTCATTTTCCTCCCTGGTAAAAGACTTTATTACCTTCATGCCGGCTATGCTTTCCTGGGTACGGGCAGAGAGGGAAGCATACTGCTCCTGGGATTCTTTGAACCTTCTGTAAAGCATGGCGCTAAGCCGCTGTACCACCAGAGGAAGGATAGGGATAGCTATCATAGAGTAAAGAGACAGTTTGACATCTATAAGGAACATCACTATAAGCGTGCTGAAAAAGATAAATATGGTATTAAAAAGATTCATAAGCCCCGGCCCCAGGAAATTCCTTACAGCCTCCAGGTCATTTGTCATAAGAGCCATAATACTTCCGGTCCTGGTATTTATAAAGAATGAAGGGTCAAGCTTCTGCAGGTGGGCAAAGAAATCAGTCCTTATGCTGTATTCTATCTTCCTGGATATGCCTATCATCACCTTACGCATATAAAACCTGAAGATCCCCTGCGCGGCGGCCACCGCCACCAGCAGTCCGGCATAACGAAGGAGCAGGCCGGTATCCGGGGAATCCTCTATGCTGTCTATAGCCTGCTTGAGCAGCCAGGGAATGATCAGGGCCAGGCCGTCGGTAAGAAGTATGTATATGACACTTCCGGAAAAACCGATCCAGTGCTTTTTCAAATATTTTGTTAATGTCTTTAATTCCCTTATCTTAAACCGCCTGTCGCTTTATCCATATATTGTATCAGCATAAAACCATAAACATGGAAATTATATCTATATTTTATCAAAGTAAAAGTTTTTAATAGGACCCGGATACCATAATAAAGCTTAAAGCAAATAATTTGTAGAATAAACAGGTTATATTCGGTTAAGGAACATTCCTGCTTAAGTCTTTTATGAGAAAAAGGAAAAATTTTTGTTAAATTTCGTATAAATAACTAACACATTTAATAGACTTATGTTATAATGATACAAATTATATGTAATAAACTACGTATAATACTGTAGTACTAATAACAGCCAGATATCTTCATAGTAATACCTCCGCAAACCGGCAGCAATTCCAGCAGTCAGGCAACCAATATTTTAGGAGGAATGTTATGAAGAAGCTGTACAGGATACTGATGATCCTTGGTTCCCTTATAGGGATCTGTGCTACCGTAAGATGGTAGTGGCAGCATAGACTGACAGGGGCCGGTCCTTTATATAAAAGAAGGAACCGGCCCTTATTTTTTCCGGTTAAGGTGTTTGGCGCCGGAAAGACAGAAAAAGCCCAGAGAAGAGGATATATGGCCGGGCCATGATATGCGGTGAATAATCAGGGTAAATACCGCAAATATTGCGGAGATTATTTGACAGGTCATCAAAATATTGATATATTTACCGTAAAATATGCGGAGATTAACATGTATATACACGAAAGGCCCGATTGGCCGGATTTTAAATGGGATACTGATAGAATATTAACCTTATTAATAGATGTAAAAAATTTACAGGGTCAAGTTATCGGTCGGATGGGAACATTGGGGTTTGAATTAAAGGACCAGGCTAATTTGGCCATCCTAACCCAGGATGTGCTAAGATCATCAGAAATTGAAGGAGAATTGTTAAATCCTGAACAAGTCCGCTCTTCAATTATCCGTCAGCTGGGCCTGGATATTACGACAGGAATAGTTCCTTCTGAAAGGGATGTAGACGGCGTGGTTGAAATGATGATAGATGCTGCTGCTAATTTTAATAAGCCATTAACCAGGCAGAGGCTTTTTGGCTGGCATAATGCATTATTCCCAACAGGATATGGCGGATTGCAGAAACTTCTTGTCGGGAAATGGCGGGATGATTCCAGGGGTCCCATGCAAGTTGTCTCTGGGACGGTAGGGAGAGAAAAAATCCATTTTCAGGCACCTTCTTCAAGCTGTGTGGAAAAAGAGATGAAAAAGTTTTTAGAGTGGTTTAATAATGATCAGGACTTTGACTTAGTGATAAAAGCGGCACTAGCTCACTTATGGTTTGTAACCATTCATCCATTTGAGGATGGGAATGGACGGATTGCCCGGGCACTGACTGATATGATCCTGGCCCGGTCAGATGGACAGCAAAATAGGTTTTATAGCATGTCAGCCCAGATAAGAAACGAGAGAAAAAAGTATTATGATATTTTAGAGCAGACACAAAAAGGAGGTCTTGACATAACAAAATGGCTGCAATGGTTTTTGTATTGCCTGCAGAATGCACTAAATTCATCCAGTGTAATACTAAATAAAGTTCTTCAGAAACATAAATTCTGGACTGATAATTCTTCGAGAATTGAAAAGGAAAGGCAAAGGAAAGTATTAAATAAATTGCTGGATGGATTTGAGGGCAAGCTGACAAGCTCTAAATGGGCAAAGATCACGAAGTGTTCACCGGATACGGCACTTAGGGATATTAATGATCTGATCGATAAAAAGATCTTATATAAACTGCCGGAAGGCGGGAGAAGCACGGGATATGCCCTGGTACAAAAGTATAAAACGGATTCTAAAAGCTGAGAAAATACAGCCCCTGAATAATTGAAAGACTTCATAGTCAGAATAGATGTAAAAATGAAAGAGAATAAATAACAGAAAAACATTTTTCACTTAAAGTGAAAAATTACTTTTACAATTATATTAAAATCCTTTATAATACTATTGACATTTAAAATGTTATTGTATAAAATTAACCATCATAAAGGTGGTGAGCATTATTGTTCAGTAAAGATGACAAGAGTTATCCTATAGAGCTGGTAGCGGATTTTCTGGGTGTAAACAGCAGGACATTGTATTATTATGAGAAGTTCAGCCTGGTGGTACCCTTAAGAAGAGGCCGCAAAAGGTATTACTCCAAGCATGATATAAAATGGCTGGAGTATATTAGGGAGCTTATGTATGACCAGGGGATGAACCTGAGGTCGATAATCGTTCTTATAAAAAGAAGGGACGATGTGATCCTGGGAAAATGCCCGGAAGAAGTAGTTGATTGTTTTAAGAACTACCTGGTAAAGCTCACGGATATCAGTTGAACTGCAGTAATGCTTTTATAGAATAGAAAATTTATAAGGAAAGGATAGATAATAATGGGAAAAGCAGTAGGAATAGACCTGGGAACCACGAATTCGGCCATAGCAGTTATGGAAGGAGGGAAACCTACAGTCATAACCAACAGTGAAGGCGGAAGGACTACCCCTTCAGTGGTTAGCCTTACCAAGAAAGGCGAAAGACTGGTGGGGCAGCTGGCCAAAAGGCAGGCAGCCCTTAATCCTGAGAATACCATCTATTCCATTAAAAGGTTTATTGGAAGAAAATATGACGAAGCAGAGAGCGAGAGGAAGATAGTAGCCTATGAGGTGCAAAAGGGCAGGAATGACCTGGCTGAGGTAAAGATGGGCGGAAAGACCCATACTCCCGAGGAGGTCTCTGCCATGATACTGCAGAAGCTGAAAAAAGATGCAGAGAGCTACCTGGGGACCGAGGTCACAGATGCCGTGATAACTGTACCCGCATATTTTAATGATGCCCAGAGGCAGGCTACCAAGAATGCGGGAAAGATAGCCGGGCTCAATGTGCTGAGGATAATAAACGAGCCGACGGCAGCATCGCTGGCCTATGGACTGGATAAGAAAAAGGATGAGAACATACTGGTATTCGACCTGGGGGGCGGTACTTTTGACGTATCCGTACTTGAAGTGGGCGAAGGTGTTTTCGAGGTAAAATCAAGTCATGGGGACATGCATCTTGGCGGCGACGATTATGATGACAGGATCATGAATCACCTGGCTGATGAATTCAAGAAAGAGCAGGGAATTGACCTGAGGCAGGATAAGCAGGCGCTCCAGAGGCTTATCGAGGCATCTGAGAAGGCAAAGGTAGAGCTTTCATCAGTTACCGAGACCAATATAAGCCTTCCTTTTATAACCGCTGATGCCAACGGGCCCAAGCATCTTGAGATGAAGCTTACCAGGTCCAAGTTCGAACAGCTTACAGCAGACCTTACCGACAGATGCAAAGGACCGCTGGAAAAGGCGCTTAAGGATTCAGGGCTTAAGGCTTCGGAAATAGACGAAGTCATACTGGTAGGCGGGTCCACCAGGATGCCCGTAATACAGGAACTGGTAAAAAGCTATATCGGTAAAGATCCCCATAAGGGCGTAAACCCTGATGAAGTGGTGGCAGTGGGTGCGGCCATACAGTCGGGAGTACTAAAGGGAGATGTAAAGGACGTGGTCCTCCTGGATGTGACGCCGCTTTCGCTGGGTATAGAGACCCTGGGCGGAGTCATGACAAAACTCATAGATAGGAATACCACCATCCCCACCAAGAAGAGCGAAGTATTTACTACGGCGGCTGACAGCCAGACCAGTGTGGATATCCATGTCCTCCAGGGTGAAAGGGATATGGCGGCCAATAACAAGACCATAGGAAGGTTCAGGCTGGACGGCATACCGCCGGCACCAAGGGGTGTGCCCCAGATAGAGGTGACCTTTGACATTGATGCCAATGGTATCGTAAATGTTTCTGCCAGGGATACGGCTACCGGCAAAGAGCAGAAGATAACCATTACCGCTACCTCGCATCTTTCTGATGACGAGATAGAGAGAATGGTAAACGAGGCCAAGGAGCATGCCGATGAGGATAAGAAACAGCGCCAGGCCATAGACGCCAGGAATACAGCAGACGGGCTGGTCTACTCTACTGAAAAACTGCTTAAAGATATGGGAGATAAGGTCCCGGCGGATATGAAGAAAAAGATAGAGGACCAGGTAGGTGTGCTTAAAAAAGCTATCGAGTCCAATGATGCGGAGCAGATGAAGAAAGAGACTGAGGTTCTTCAGAACCTGCAGAACGAGCTGTCGCAGCAGATGTATGCCCAGTCTTCTGCCGGAGGACAGGGCGCAGGGCCTGGAGCCGGACCGGGTGCGGGAGCAGCCGGAGGACAGGCGGGCGGTGCCCAGAAGGATGGAAACGGCTCCGATGAAGATGTAATAGATGCTGAATTTGAAGCAAAAGACGATAAATAAGATTTATAAAAAATGGGCTCCCGGATACGGGAGCCCGCAGCAAGGGCAAGCAAGAAGGAGGTGTATTATGCCTATAGTAAGATGGGATCCCTTCAGCGATGTGGTACAGTTCAGGGACGAAGTAGGAAGATGGTTTGATGCACTGGACAAAAAAGGCGAAGGAAAGAAGGCTACCGTATGGGCTCCCGATGTAGACATCAAGGAGACAGACCATGATGTCCAGCTGAAAGCTGACCTTCCCGGTATGAAGAAGGAAGACATAGACATATCCTTGGATGATGATCAGCTTATCATCAAAGGGGAGAGGAAGTATGAGAAGGAAGAAAAAGACAAGGATTTTGTCAGGATAGAGAGAAGCTATGGTTCCTTCTACAGGTCCTTCAATATCGGAGTGCCGGTAAAAGCAGACAAGATAAAGGCTTCCTACAAGGACGGCGTCCTGGACATAGTAATACCAAAAGCTGAAGTAAAGAAGCCCAAGAAGATAGAGGTCAAGGTCGAAGAATAGAAAAAAGACCTCAAAAGACAATAAGGGAAAGTACTGCCCATAGCTCATCAATAGTTATGGGCAGACATATTTATTGACTAAAACGGTGGAAGATATATGGTAGATTACAAGGACTATTACAAGATACTGGGAGTGGACAAAAAGGCCACAACCGATGAGATAAAAAAAGCATACAGGAAACTGGCCCGGAAATACCATCCTGATGCCAATGCCGATAATCCGGGAGCTGAGGAGAAGTTTAAGGAGATAGGGGAGGCCTATGAGGTATTAAAGGACCCCCAGAAAAGACAGCGTTATGACCAGCTTGGCTCTAACTGGAAACAGTATGCCAATGCCGGATGGCCCCCCGGCGGGGGAGGCCAGTCATATAGCTATGATTTCGGCGGCGGCAAGGGCTTCAGTTTCGGGGATATGGGCGGCGGCTTTTCCGACTTCTTCGAGATGTTCTTCGGGTCCGGTGCCGGCCAGAGAAGTTCCGGATTTAATTTCGGCGGCAGGGACTTTACCGGCGGGGGTGCCGGGGCGCCCCGTAAGGGACAGGACCTGGAGTCTTCCATGGAGATATCGCTCAGGGAGGCATATACCGGGACCCGCAGGTCGATCAGGCTGCAGAAGGATGGAAAAGCAAGGACGGTAGATGTCAGGATCCCTGCCGGCATAAAAGACGGGGGAAAGATAAGGCTTGCCGGCGAAGGCGGGGCTTCACCCAGGGGCGGGAAGTCTGGGGACCTTTATATCACCATAAATGTATCCGGCCATAAATTGTTTACCAGGAAGGGAAACGACCTATATATAGATGTGCCTGTTACCGTAAAGGAGGCATATGAGGGGGGCAGGATAGATGTCCCCACATTTGACGGTAAGGTAGACATGAAGCTTCCCCCCAGGACCCAGTCAGGCAGGACGCTCAGGCTTAAAGGAAAAGGCATGCCTGGACTTAAAGGGAAAAAGCCGGGAGACCTGTATGTAAGGATAAAAATAGTATTTCCGGAAAAGATGGACAGGGACAGCAGGAAGAAGTTTGAAGAATTCCTTAAAGTGTATGACGAGAACCCCAGGGACAATATAGCAGTGTAGTTAATAATAAAAGAGGTGATCATATAAATGCAGTTTGATAAGTTTACAATAAAATCCCAGGAGGCGCTTACAAGAGCGCAGGCTATCGCCTCCGAGAATGGGCACCAGAGCGTGGAGGATATCCATATTATGTCAGCTATGCTGGAACCAGGAGAGGGAATAATAATACCTGTACTGCAGAAACTTGAAGTAAATATAGATAATTTAAGGTCACAGATAGATGAAGCCTTAAGCAATGCTCCCAAGGTATCAGGCGGCGGCGCCCAGACATATATGGGAAGCGGCCTTAAGAATATACTGGACCAGGCTTTCAGTGAGGCCAGGCAGTTAAAGGACGAATATGTGTCTACGGAGCATATACTGGTGGCCATAGCCCAGAGTCCCGGCAAAGCGGGTGAACTCCTGAGGTCCTCCGGAGCGACCAGAGACAGGATATACCAGGTGCTGGTCGAGATAAGGGGCAGCCAGAGGATAACTGACCAGAACCCGGAGGATAAATACCAGGCATTAAAAAGGTTCGGAAAAGACCTGACAGATCTTGCCCGGAAGCAGAAACTTGATCCGGTCATAGGCAGGGACGAAGAAATAAGGCGTGTAGTCCAGGTGCTTTCCAGGAGGACAAAGAACAATCCCGTGCTTATAGGTGAGCCGGGAGTGGGAAAGACGGCTATAGTGGAAGGCCTGGCCAACCGTATAGTATCCGGTGACATACCGGAAGGGCTGAAGGATAAGAAAGTAGTGGCCCTGGATATGGGGGCTCTCATAGCCGGCGCCAAATACAGGGGCGAGTTCGAAGACAGGCTGAAAGCGGTGCTTAAGGAAGTGTCAAAGGCAGAAGGCAGTATAATACTTTTCCTGGACGAGCTCCATACAGTGGTAGGAGCCGGTGCGGCGGAAGGCGCGGTGGATGCATCCAATATGCTAAAGCCTATGCTGGCCAGGGGGGAACTCCATGCCATCGGGGCTACCACCCTGGATGAATACCGAAAATACATAGAAAAAGATGCAGCCCTGGAAAGAAGGTTCCAGCCGGTTCAGATAAACGAGCCTTCAGTGGAAGACACCATATCCATACTGAGGGGGCTCAGGGAAAAATATGAAGTACACCACGGAGTGAGAATACAGGATGCTGCCCTGGTGTCGGCAGCTGTCCTTTCGGACCGCTATATCGCCGACCGGTTCCTGCCCGATAAGGCCATAGACCTGGTGGACGAAGCCGCTTCTAAACTGAGGATAGAGATAGACAGCATGCCATCCGAGATAGACGAGGTGGAGAGGAAGATAAAGCAGGCGGAGATAGAAGCCCAGGCGCTTAAGAAGGAAAAGGACAAGGCATCAAAGGAAAGACTGGAAAAGATCAGGAAACAGCTGGCAGATCTTAAAGAAAAAAGCGGGTCAATGAAAGCTCACTGGCAGCAGGAAAAGGAAATAATAACCCGCATAAGGAGCCTCAAGGAAGAGCTGGAAAAGACAGGCAATGAGGCAGAACAGGCCGAAAGGGATGCCGATCTGGCCCGGGCTGCCGAGCTTAAATACGGAAAGAGCATGGAGCTTGCCAAAAAGCTGGAAGAGGAGAATAAAAAGCTGGCAAAACTCCAGGAAGAAAAAAAGATGCTTAAGGAAGAAGTGGATGAGGAAGACATCGCCGATACTGTGTCCAGGTGGACCGGTATCCCCGTGACCAGGCTGATGGAGGCTGAGATAGAGAAGCTTATACATATGGAAGACAGGCTGAGGCAGAGGGTGGTAGGCCAGGATGAGGCCATAACTGCTGTATCCAATGCCATAAGGAGGGCAAGGGCCGGACTGCAGGATCCCAACCGCCCCATCGGTTCTTTCATATTCCTGGGTCCCACCGGGGTAGGAAAGACCGAGCTTTCCAAGGCACTGGCCCAGTTCATGTTTGATGACGAAAGGGCCATGGTAAGGATCGACATGTCCGAGTATATGGAAAAGCATACCGTCTCCCGCCTCATAGGCGCGCCTCCCGGATATGTGGGATATGAAGAAGGGGGATACCTTACAGAGGCGGTAAGGAGGCGGCCCTACAGCGTGCTGCTTCTGGATGAGATAGAAAAGGCCCACAATGATGTGTTTAATATCCTTCTGCAGATAATGGATGACGGGAGGCTAACCGACGGCCACGGCCGGACGGTTGACTTCAAGAACACGGTTATAATAATGACTTCCAATATCGGGAGCCAGTGGATAACCGGCCTGGGAGATAAGGACGAGGAAGAGATGAGAAGAAGGATAGACGAGGCTATGAAGAATAATTTCAAGCCCGAGTTTTTAAACCGGGTAGACGACACTATAATATTTCACAGGCTGGGTATGAAGGAGATAGAAAAGATCGTTGACATACAGATAGAGGGGCTGGCAAAGATATTGTCTTCAAGGAAGCTTTCCGTAGAGGTATCAGGCAAAGCCAGGGAACTCCTGGCAAAGGAAGGGTTCGACCCGGTATACGGAGCCAGGCCCCTGAAAAGGGTGATCCAGAATGAAGTGCAGAATGTGCTGGCTATGAAGCTTTTAAACGGTGAAGTAAAGGAAGGCGATACCGTACTTATAGATGTCACCGGCCCTGAAGGGCGGGTGCTTGACTTTAAGATAAAATAATGGCCGATTCTTATATAGTTAGCAGCGCAAATATTACGCCCATAAGACCCAGTCCTGCCAGCACGAATACAGGTATTTTGGGCATTTCGCCGTCCCGCTCCATTGCCTTTCCAAACATATAGAACACAAAGGGATGGATAAGGAAAGGCATGGCAAATATAAAAGGTATCATAGTCGCCTCTTCTGATCCAAACATGCCTCCCTGTGTTGCCGCAAATAAACCGAAATGGGAAATAGCCGATGATTTTGCCATAGCAGAATAGCCTATAGGCATTCCTGCCGCAGACAGCAAAATAAACCCGCCGAATACGGCAAGGAGCTGGAAACCAAGGGAGAACTGCATCAATCCTTTTACTTCGACAGTTTCCCGGCCGCAGGAGCTCCTTAATGTCAGAAGCGCAACGATGGTAAGTGCCAGACCTATAGCCACAACGATTATTGAGGGGATCATCAACAAAGAACCGCGTCCTGCACTGATCGCCAGTATGGAAAATACGAAAATATGGCCTGCAAAAGGTATATTTATCATTATAGGCGCTCTTAAGGCAGCCATTTCTCCCAGGTCACCGGCAGTGCAGGCTCCTGTCAAACCTGAGTGTGAAAGCGACCCGGCCATTCCCGGAGCAAGGTTTCTCACATTTGATGTTTTTCCCAATAACATCAGAACAGCGATCCCGCCGAACATCCAGAACATCTGACCAAAAAAACCATAGGCCATAACCGATGTCATGCCCTTTATGGAAAAGGCCTGTACTATCCTTGAACCGCCGACCATAAAATTTGCAGCCAGCACTACGGGTATGCCGGCAAACAGCAGGGCTTTTATAGTGGGGCCAAACCTCCATTTATACATAATGGCTCCCAGCCCGGAACCCAGCAGTACAGCGAAAAATATCTGCGGCAGTGCGATCAATGGCCTTATGGCAACCGAAATATAGTGAGTTGCTACAAGAATTGAAGTAAAAATGATGATCTCTACAATACCTTTTTTAATGTAAAGCGGTTTATTGGTAATAGTCGCTTTATAATCCAGCAGTATTATAGACCCTATTATACCAATATATGCCACCAGCGAATGGTAGCGGCTTATTTCGCTCAAATATGAGCCTGTAATAATGCGGTACAATGATTCTATTCCCAGCAACAAAAAGAAAGATCTTACAATATAGACCACCTGTGTCCTGCTGGTCCCCAGCATAACTTCTTCTTTGGAAGGCACCACCATATCTTCTACATTTATTTTCTGCCCCCCGAAGATCTTGCGTATTTCCTGCCCGCCTACAAAAAAAGAGACAGAAAGCGCTACTGTTGTGGTCTTACTGATCAATTCAATAATAGGAAACTCCGGCAGGCCCTGAGTCGCAACACGGCTTACAACCAGCACATAGCCCATAGCAAGTCCAAAAACAACAATTATCAATATTGGTGAAAATTTAGTCCCGGCCACTACAGTCCTGGCTACCAGAACAATCGGGATCAGCAAAAAAAGCGAAAGCCAGAATTGATTAAGGATCTGTAAATTCTGTATCTGCTCTAATACCAGGTCCATCGATAAACCTCCCTCAGGGTCTGAGAATCATAATATGCAATCCAGGATACTGTCAAACACAGATCAGGATTGAAATATGATAAACAATAAAGAAGACAAAGGCAATCTATCTTTTTTAAAAATATATGAGTTCAATTATTTTTGTTGCCATGTTCAAAAAACTACCCCTACAATAATTCCCAATTCTGGGCTAATTAGGTGGGTAAAAAGTCCCAATTCTGGGATAATTAGGTGGGTAAAAAGTCCCAATTCTGGGATAATTAGGTGGGTAAAAAGTCCCAAATATGCTATAATCCATGTATTATGGAAAGAAAAATAATAAATGAACTTATTAGATGGAGATCGTTGAAAAACCGCAAACCGCTTGTATTAAGGGGTGCAAGGCAGGTGGGTAAAACATATACACTGGAAAGTTTCGGGCGTGACTATTATAAGAAATACCACTACATAGACCTCAGGGAAAATAAAAATATCCCTAATATATTCAAAGAGACATATAATCCTTTTGAGATAATCAGACAGCTCGAATTTGCTTTAAGGATTAAGATCGATATAAAAAGGGATCTAATGATATTTGATGAGATCCAGGATTGCAAGGGAGCAATTACTTCGCTTAAGTATTTCCAGAAAGATATGAGCGGATTTTCTATCATTGCAGCAGGTTCACATCTGGGTCTTACCCGGAATCAAGAATCATTTCCTGTGGGCAAAGTAAATTTCCTCTATATGTTCCCTATGGACTTTGAAGAGTTTTTGCTGGCTGTTGATGAAGAAAGCTATAATGAGTATTCAGGTTTTAATATTGAAGAACCGCACATAATC
>CAYPXQ010000032.1:0-3862 GCA_964414685.1 uncultured Actinomycetota bacterium | reverse complement strand
AAAGGGCTTTCCCAAAAAGAAGCTGCAGTGCAGTGATGCCGGATACCTGGAGACCTTCCTTTATGAGACAAAACGGGCAGAGCTTACCCACTGGCTGGCGATAATCCCTGCTCCCGTATTCTTCCTGTGGAATATATGGTGGGCGGGTATAATAATGATAGCCTATGCGCTTTTGGCCAATCTTCCCTGCATAATGCTGCAGAGGTTCAACCGGGCCCGCATAGGGAAAATACTTAAAGAACGCGGCAAATAAAGAAGCCCTTACCTTTTTCGGAGCTGCGGCAATGGTCGTTCCACAGGTGCTTAAAAGTTTCCAAAATAATCCTATTAATTATTACCTGTTTGCAGTATCATTGGATAGTTTTTTTAATAAGAAGAGGTGTTTATGGTAGATGATCCTGCAGCCAAATGGGACAAAGATAAATCCATTCCATATAAGATAAAGCTGGGAATGTGGATGTTTCTAGCTTACTGTGTGGTATACGGGGGATTTATAATAATCAATTTAGTTGATCCAAAACTTATGGGTACCGATATCGGAAGTCTGAATCTTGCTATCGTATACGGTTTTGCCCTTATAATCCTGGCCCTCATAATGGCACTGGTTTACAACTTTCTGGCCAACAGGCTGGAGAGAAAGTACCAGGATAAAGAAGAGCAGGAAAAGGGGTGCGGACAATGAGATATATGCCTTCACCCTGGGCTATCATAATATTTATTGCTTTTGTGGTTGCCGTATTTGCCATATCCTACTATTTTGCTAGAAGGACCAGGTCTTCCGAAGGTTATTTTGCCGCCGGGGGAAACATACACTGGTCTGTAAATGGTATAGCTTTTGCCGGGGATTACCTGTCGGCAGCATCTTTTCTGGGTATCTGCGGATTAATAGCAGTTGCCGGATATGACGGATTTCTTTATTCTATAGGCTATCTTGCCGGATGGATCGTAGCCCTATTCGTAGTAGCCGAGCCCATGAAGCGGCTGGGTAGATTTACATTTGCCGATGCCCTTGACTCCAAGTTCAAATCAAGGGGCATAAGGCTTATCGCCGCCATATCCACTCTTATCGTATCCATGTTCTACCTCATCCCCCAGATGGTGGGCGCGGGTTCGCTGGTAACGCCGCTCCTTGGCCTTCCCCACTGGGCGGGAGTATTAATGGTAGGCTCCATAGTGATAATAATAGTGGCCACAGCAGGAATGGCTTCCACTACCTATGTGCAGTTCATTAAAGGAGCGCTTTTGGTATTTTTTTCACTTATACTGGTTATAGCTATCATGGCCCGCGGTTTTTCCACCTCTCCCGACCAGGGCGGCCAGACTGAATATCATGATTTTAAGACTATTGAAGCAGTTTATTCTGAGGATAGGCAATTGTCCATAGGTGACAGTTCGTATCAGTTGATAAAACAATGGGAACCGGAACCGGGCCTGGTGCTGGCAAAGCTCCAGGATAATTCAGGTTTTGAATCAATATGGAAATATAATGAAGAAAAGGAAGTCCTGGAAGAGACACTTACAGTGACCCAGACAGCCGAAGGGCAGACCCTTTATAACGGCGGCACTGCAGATGAAGAGCTTTTTTACCAGGTGGGTCATATGAGCCGGATCGAGGGTCAGGAAGATGTGGAGACTGGTCCTGTGGGAATATTCAGCTTCTTTTCCACCATAAAGGAAAGCACAGTCATAAGATGGGAAAAAGAGGTAATAGATGATGCCGGCGACAGCATAACCGTATACTATCAGGATCCTACACCGGGAAGGGAAGTCCTCCGCCCCGGGCTGGTATTCAAGGTAGACTCTGACAGGGGAGCAACATCTACAGACAAGATCGACTTTGCCTCGCTTATGCTGGCCCTTTTCTTCGGGACAGCAGCACTTCCCCATATACTTATAAGGTACTATACTGTGCCTACGCCGGCATGTGCCCGCAAGTCTACTATAGTGGCCATAGCCGTGATCGGGTTTTTCTATATACTTACCCTGTTTATCGGCCTGGGAGCCATGACCGGAGGCGTGGTGGATATAACCAACAATAATATGTCGGCGCCGCTTCTGGCAAGGTCATTCGGAATAGCTTTATTTGCCATAATATCTGCCATAGCATTCGCCACCGTACTGGGAACAGTCAGCGGCCTCATAGTGGCTTCTTCTGGAGCAGTGGCCCACGACCTGATGGACAGGTATCTGAAAATAAAGATGACAGACAGGCGAAAGGTACTTTCGGGAAAAATAGCTGCCATAGCAGTGGGCAGTATTGCCATGGTACTGGGAGTGATATTTAAGGGAATGAATGTATCATACCTGGTGGGATGGGCATTTGCTATTGCCGCCTCTACCAACCTGCCTGCCATCCTCATGATACTCTTCTGGAAAAGGACCACGGCCAAAGGAGTAATTGTTTCAGTGCTGGTTGGGCTTTTATCCTCGGTTACACTTATACTTTTGTCACAGAAGACATTCAATGAGGTCTACCATTTGAACCACCTGCATGCGCCGGTGCAGATAAACAATCCGGCTATTATTTCAGTACCGTTAAGTTTCCTGACCCTGGTGATAGTCTCTCTTTTGACAGAAAAAGCAGCATCAACCGATGATAAAACAGTACTTGAGTAAGCAGCTGACTGATCTTTCTTCTGACCAAAAACCTGGACATAATATATTGTCCCGGTTTTGTGCTTAAATAGTTTTGATGGGTATTGGTTTTGCTATATAATAATTGATACTATTAACTAAAAAGGATGAAAATATGGGATCAAGGGATAAAAAGCACTGGATATCTATAAACACGCCGTTATGGGTGCTTATACTGATACTAAGTTTTGTTGCATTCTTTCCCGCCTTTGTAGCCCTTATGATAATGTGGGCCGTGGGCAGGATAGAAGTGAACTAAAAAAATCTGCCGCTATACTTCTATATAATCCGGGTCATCAGGCGACTGGATTATTCTCCATTCATTTTCCTCCAGGTCGAAGTCGGCTATCTTTTCGATGGGAAGTTTTAGATACCCGCCACTTCCATCTCGGTTACTTCTTGAAACCTATCGACTAAAATATATCTTGTAATATTAACTCTTACCAGTACATTAGAAGATGATTCTGTAAAATCCTTAAGTTCTGCATTCTTTTCCAAATACATATCTACTACCGAACCAGGCATATCCTCCATTATTTCTGCTTTTCCTATTAGAGTAATGGCAGTTATTAGATAAGTCTTATCAGGAAATTTATCCCTGGTGTCTATAAGAAGGCATACCTCGGGATTATTAAGAATATTTCTATATTTTCTTGTGTTTTTTGATGTGAAAAAGTAAAGATTCTTTAAGTCTTTGCTCAACAAGAAGCCCACAAGGTTTGTATACGGGCATCCATTACTTTCAGTAGCCAGAACAGCAAAACGGGTCTGGCCTGAGATACTTTTTATTTTTTTATACAGCTCTTTTCTAAACATTACCACATTGCTATTTGATTATTCTGTAAAAATTAATAAATATATTAGACGTAAATAAGGTATTGAGCAAATACAAAAATCAAAACCCTTTTCTGATATTTGATATTTTGAAAGAAGCCTTACAGTTTTGATAATGTTTGAGACTGTATTTATACTTCCACACCAGTCATTTAGTGAAAACCCGGCAATAAGTCTCGCCGAAATATTCTTAGGAAAGTTATCACGTATTTTGTTAAAATATAGAGTATGACTTAAAAATTTTAACCAAAGGGGAAAATAAATGATCAATAATACCAATATAGAAAGGTTAAATTTTATCATACTTGCAACTTTATTGATCTTTATTTTGTTAGTAATGCCTTTTTCATCAATCTTTGCTCACTCGCCGGTATTTGCCGATGAAAACCATGAT
>CAYPXQ010000031.1:0-13266 GCA_964414685.1 uncultured Actinomycetota bacterium | reverse complement strand
TTGCTGGGAATTGAATTTTCCTACCTGTTTGCATTTTTTGCAGCAGTTGCTACTCTGATACCTTTTTTTGGAGCTCTGATCGGTGCATTACCTGCAGTCATTGCCGCCTTCCTGGTCTCACCCCTTACCCCTCTCTGGGTAATACTGCTCTTTGTGGGTCTGCAGCTGTTAGAAAATTATATTATAGAACCTTTCGTGATGAAGGAACAGATAGACCTTCATCCCGGCCTGGTCATAATATCCATAATAGCCGGAAGTGCCGCATTCGGAGTCATAGGTCTTATACTTTCGGTGCCGCTGGCAGCTGTGCTGCAGGAGTTGTTAAGATATTTTTTATTTGAAAAGAAAGAATCTGGAAAAAGATCATCTTGAAAGCGCCCTGTCCTCTGCGGATATTATCAGGGAAAAGATTTAGAACTGTCCAAAAGTACAGGCAAAGACTATCTAAAAGTCAGTGGTCTTTAAACTGATTCTATCTTATTATTAAGAAGATGTCCTTAATAGCGAAGGGGATTCTATTGCAGACGATCCAAATCCGTGTCCGAAAGGATATGGCTGTTAGGTCTGGACTGGAATAGAAAGAGTGCCCCGTTAAAAGCATTCTGGACACAGCCCTGAGATGTTTAGTAGCCTAAGGTATGGACGCTAAGGCAAAAGATAACTCAGGGCATTTTATTTCTGTCCTTCATGCCAGAAGTATGAATAAAAACAGGCAATATCTATTTTTTCTTTATATAAGATAAAGAAACGCTGGAACCTTTTCCGGGTGAAACATTTATATTAAGGAAGCATCTCTGGTTCCAGCCCCTTCCCGGCAGTTCCTTATGGTTCCATTTTTGTCTAAACCGTGTCTTCCAGTACGAAAGTCACCCTCATCAGTACCCTGTATTTTGTTATCTCACCGTTTTCGCCCACTTTTACCTCGAAATCCTTCACCCATGCGGATCTTATATGCTTCAGGGTCTTGCTGGCCCGGTTTATGCCTTCTTTTACCGCATCTTCAAAGCTTACTGTAGAATCAGCTTTGATCTCAGTTACCTTTGCAATTGCCATAATGTCCTCCTCTTATAATAAATTATTGATCTATATTTTCCCTCCACACTCAGACATATGGGGGTATGACTCCGATATTCTTTCCATCAGGCGATTTAAGATCTGATATCCTGGCATTCAGCTGTCTTATCTTTGTGTCTATTTCCTTTATGCTCTTTGATATCTTTTCCTTATTCTCACCCTTTACCCTGGCCAGTTCTTCCCTGAGCTCATCCTGCTCTATCTCTAAGCGTTTCCTCTGCCCTATCAGGGCTTCCAGTAATTCCTCCTGCATAACGGCCTTTCATTAGTTTTTGTTCATACTTTTATTATATTTTAGTAGCTCTCCTATGTAAAACTTCGTAAAATCACCTTCTCCATGGATTCACTATAGAAGTCTATGCCGATGCCCTGGAGGCCATAACAGATTCTGTGATCTTGATCATGCCTGTACTTTCGTATAGTAAAAGACTGTAATAAAGTAAGGTCAAAAAATATTGAACATCATATATTATTATTTAAAACGATTTGTATATGGAGGATACCTTTATGGAAGTTCTTGCAAGTATTTTACAGGTCCTTTCAAACGGACTTGAGCCGTTCTGGAAGCAGTTTTTCATTGCCATATTATTATTTTATATACTGGCGGCAATATTGACCTCAGGCTGGATCGTCAATAATCTGGCAAGGTTTAAGAAAAAATTTCCCTGTACCGGCCAGGGTAACCAAAAAGAAGGTTTACAGAGATGAAAATTACTGAAAAAAGCAGAAAAAGTTCTGGAGAGGAAGATACTTTTACGGAATATATAAAAAGTATGAGGCTGGACAAGAATCTCAGTCTGGTAAAGGTAGAGAAGCTTTCTGGACTTCCGGTGAAATACTTAAAGAAGATCGAGGATTCCCGCTATGATGCCCCCGGGCTCCAGGTGTTGAAACTTCTCTCAGATACTTATGGGGTCAGCCTTTACAGCATATTAAAGAACAGCAATATATCCTTTGATGACCGACAGATATAGAGAACAATATTAAAAATAGGAGGATATAGTGGATACTTTTCTATTAATAGCCATAATCGCATTTGTAGCGTCAGTGGTGGCCGGTATACTGGGTTTTCGGGGTGCTGCAGGATTTATTTATCTTATAGCCCGTATTACATTTTTCATATTCATAGTACTTTTTATCATCATGCTGGTCCTGTGGCTTTTGGGAGCCTGTGCCGCCGCATTCTGATCAATGCTTTTTAATGGAGATCCATTCACGGCATGAAGGGGAAAGGAAAGAAGACATTGAAGAAGAACTTTGCTTCTTACGGATGGGAGGATCTGCCTGGCAGGGATGAAAAAACTGATAATGACTGGAGGTCTTAAGGAATAGGCATGGATCTGAAGGAATTTCTTGCAGAAGAAGAATACGGACAGATCAAAAAAGAGACCATGCCGCAATTTTTCAAACCCATGCTGGCAACACTCACCCATGATTATTTTGATGACCATGATTGGATATATGAAAGAAAATTGGACGGAGAGCGTGCCCTGTGCTTTTTAAAAAACGGCAGCTGCAGGCTGATGTCAAGGAATGAGAAAGATATCAGTTTCCGTTATCCCGAACTTATTAAAGGTATGGTTTCAAATAGATACGACTTTGCAGTTGATGGAGAGATCGTAGCATTTGATAAAAACGTAACAAGTTTTCAGAGACTGCAGAAAAGGATGCATGTATCATCAAAGCAAGAGGCAGGATCTTCAGGAGTAAAAGTCTTCTATTATGTTTTCGATATCCCTTTTTTGGATGGATACGATCTCACCGCCCTCAGGCTTAGATCCCGGAAGAAGCTATTAAAAAGGTTCATAGAAAGCGCCGATCCCATCCGTTATCTTCCTCACCGAAATGAAAAAGGCAGGAAATATCATCGTGAAGCCTGCCAGAAAGGATGGGAGGGGATAATAGCCAAAGATGGAAACAGCAGGTATGTACACAGCCGCTCAAAAAAGTGGCTGAAGTTCAAATGCGTTAAGGACCAGGAATTTATAATAGTAGGATACACGGACCCCGGAGGTTCCCGTATAGGCTTTGGAGCCTTGCTACTGGGTTATCATGAAGGCAGAAAGATCAAATATGCCGGTGAGGTAGGCACGGGTTACAGCGATAAGACCCTTAAGATGTTAAAAGAAAAATTAAAGGATATTGAGACAGATAAGCCCCCCATCGCCCGGGCGGGAGAAATATCAGGGCATGGCATACACTGGGTAGAACCTCATCTCGTATGCCAGGTAGGCTTTACCGAATGGACAAAAAAGGGCAAACTCCGGCACCCGAGATTTAAGGGGCTGAGGGACGATAAAGATCCCGGGGAAGTGGTCCGGGAAGACTGAGAGGACATATGGGCAGGCATAAGGAAAATATTTATATAGGTACATCTGGCTGGAATTACAAAAGCTGGCAGCCAAAGTTCTACCCGGAAGGCCTGGAGCAGGAAAAATGGCTGGATCATTATTCCGGAAAGTTTAACAGCGTAGAGATAAACAATACTTTCTATCAGCTTCCTGAGAAGAGCACCTTTAAAAAATGGTCAAAGGATACCCCGGAGTCTTTTATCTTTGCCGTTAAGGCATCAAGATATATAACCCATATGAAAAAACTCAATGACTGCGCCCAGGCTGTGGAGAAACTTATGGAATATTCATCGAACCTTGGAGACAAATTGGGTACATTCTTATTGCAGATGCCCTCAAACCAGGGCAAGGATTATACAAAATTGGAGAATTTCTTAAAGCTGCTTCCGGATAAATATCAATATGTCTTCGAGTTCAGACATGATTCATGGTTTGATGACAGTATATTTGGACTCCTGAAAAAGAATAAATGCGGCATTGTTATAAATTCCTCACCTGGATTTCCCTTCTATGATATAGCTGCGGGAGATATATGTTATATAAGGATGCATGGAGATAAAAAGCTCTATTCATCAAAATATTCAGAAGATGAACTCAAGAGGTTTGCCGAGATAATGCTCAAATACCATGATAAGGGCTATAGCTGCTATATATATTTTAACAATGATGCAGAGGGCCATGCTGTAGAAGATGCTTCCCGTATGCAGGAGATAGTGGAAGACCTTTAGTCTCTTTCCTGAGCTTTCCCTGCAAGGTCATCCAGTATCGATCTGGCATCTTCTATCATCTTTTCTTCTTCATAGCTGTATCTTCTTGAATCATAGAGATCTATGAACTCCCTGGCGTACTGGCTGTCTGCCAGGTCATTATCATAAAGATAATTCCTGAGAGACTGACTGAACTTCTTAAGACTGACTGGATGGGCATTCCCTTAATTCCAGGTCAAATTCCATATATTCACCCTGCCGGTATAACCTGACAGATACGGTATCTCCGCAATTGCTGCGGAGTATCTGGGCTATCAGCTGATAAGAGGTCTCTATATCTTTATCGCCGAAGCGGGTGATGATATCTCCCTCGATTATACCTCCTTCATCCGCAGGAGAATTGTTTACAACCCCTACTACATATGCTCCGTTTATATCAGTAGTATTTATTCCCAGCTGCACCCCTATAAAAGGAATCAGGGGTTCTCCGAACTCTATTATCTGGTCTGCTATATTTACAGCTGTGTCAACGGGTATGGCAAACCCCACTCCTGAGCTGGTTCCGCTTGTAGATAATGTCAGGGTATTTATACCGATAACTTCACCATTTGTATTTATCAAAGGGCCTCCGCTATTGCCGGGATTTATGGCGGTATCGGTCTGTACCAGGTCTACAATGGGGAGAGTATCTGCAGCCACTGGTATATTCCTTCCTTTGCCGCTGATGATCCCCATAGTGACGGTCTGCTGTATGCCAAAGGGGCTTCCTACTGCAATTACCATATCTCCTACCTGCTGCTCTTCAATAGTGGCAAACTCTGCCGGAGAGAGGCCAACGGCTTCTATTCTTATGACAGCTATATCCACCTGGGCACTGTTTCCAATAAGTTCAGCTTCATAGGTCCGGCCATCTGACAATATCACGGTCATCCGGGAAGCATTTCCGGCAACATGGCTATTGGTGATTATATAACCGTCTTCTGTATATATGACACCTGATCCTACACCTGTATTCCCTGCCATGCCGGCAGTATCAGTAGTAACCGCAATACTCACAACAGACGGCATGACACCTTCTATCAGTTCATTTATCTCATTATTAAGCTGGTCGATAAGAAGCAAGTCGCCGTCTATGGGTTTTTCCTGTGCTGCAGCCGGCTGGACATTATCTACAGGTTCTCCATCATCCGGCTGCTCGGTCAGTGACTCAATAAAACTGCAGCCGTTAAATACCATAAAAAATACAATGACTGTCAATAGCATAAATATTTTTGACATCTTCATGTCTCTAACTCCTATCCCGGGGTTGTGCCTTTTTCCATTTCCTCATAATGGACCTTGCCTCTTCGTCAGAGACATCGTGCCAGTTAATATAGATCTGGGCTACTGCCCTGAAATATGGAGGCATCTCCAGCACCACAAGTTCGTCTACCATCTCTTCTATCTCTCTGGCAGTTCGGTCTCCGGAGACAGGGACACCCACTATTATTTTTTTTGCTTTCATGTTTTTGCACATTTTTATGGAAGCCCGCATGGTGGACCCCATAGCCAGGCCGTCGTCTACCAGTATGACCGTCCTGTCTTTTATGGCCGGAAGGCTTTCGCCTTCTCTCAATACTCTTATCCTTCTTTCTACTTCCTTTTCCTGTTCCTGGATGATCCTCTGCATGTCATTTTCGGACAACCAGGCCTGTGCATCTTTCTGTATAAATGTGGACCCGTCCTCGGCAATGGCACCGAATCCCGCTTCAGGGTTGAAGGGAAGAGGTAATTTTCTGGTCACCAGCATAGACATATCAGCATCCAGATGATCTGCAACCTCATATGCTATTTCCACACCGCCTCTGGGAATACCCAGGACCAGGACATCCTGCCCCCTGTATTTTGAAAGGGCACCAGCCAGTTTCCGTCCGGCATCTTTTCTGTCTTCAAACATGTGCGTATAATATAAATAGTTTTATAAAAAACGATTTATCTTAATATATCACATATATTTCCATCATTCAAGGATGATTATCGCTCTTTTAGTGACTCCGCAGAAGAAGGGAAAACTATATTGGAAACGGATCCTTTATAACTGGATTTTTATTCATAAGGATATCTATGTACTGTGATCTGTCGTAGATAAACGGGTTCTTTATATTTCTGTTTGATAATTCCCCTTTGAAATCTGATATCTTCTCATATCCGGAGTGCTCCATCCAATCTTTGAGGTCTCTGAGCATGGTCTCTATATAGCCGATCTTGTTCCGGTAAAGGGTACTGACGCATTGCACCGCATCGGCTCCAGCCAGGATAAGCCTGACCATGTCTTTTCCCGTAAATATGCCGCTGCTTGCGCATATATCGGCCTGTATATCCTGGAATAACAGGCCTGAATACCTGAGGGGCAATCTATGGTCCCCGGGCCTGCTAAGATTGAATACCTGTATATGCTCCTTCTTTTTAATATCTATGTCAGGCTGAAAAAGCCTGTTGAACAATACAAATGCGTCAATTCCTGACCTGTCCATTTTTTTTACGGCATTTAAGGGATTAGTATAGAAAAAACTCAATTTTGCGCTTACCGGAATACTTACTGCCTGTTTCACTGCTGATAAGATTTCAAGATGATCCTTTTCTATCGCAGCTGCATCTTTGTCCGGATCAGACGGTATAGAATATAGATTGAGTTCCAGCCCGTCTATACCGGTCTGTTCCATTCTGGCGGCATAATCCACCCATACCTCCCTATTCATGCAATTAAGGCTGCCAATAAGCGGTATGTCTATTTCCTTTCTTATTTTTTCCAGCCTCAGGAGGTGTTCCCTGGGGCCTGCATGCACCATATTGGGAAATATATCGATCATCATGGGATGCCTGTTGTCGTACTGCTCTGATTCTTCTTTCATCTGCAGTTCTTCCAGCTCTATCTGTTCCTGAAAAAGCGACCGGTATACCACAGCTCCTGCCCCGCTTTCCTGCATCTCCTTTATCCTGTCTATTTTTTTCATGAGATTGCAGGCTCCTATAATGAGGGGATTTTTAAGTCTTATTCCCATATAAGTCGTGCTGAGATCAGGCATTATTTTCTCTCCTATCGTATTGATCTTATTGTTAATAACTGCTAAAAATACTTAGTCTTTATGTTAGATCTTGCTTCTGATAATATTATTTTTCTTATTCTTCAAAGCATATACAGGGTTACTATTCTATTATAACCTATCCATGCTGACATTCAGACAGTCTCCCTTCATTGCCTGCTTCTTGATATTCAATCATCTGATATCCTGGTAAATGCGGCTATGCTCCTGCCAAATTCCATGCATTGTTCCACTGCTTCCCCGTCAGGATCCCATAATACCTTAAGTCCGTCGTCCAGAAGCTCTATTCCGGCTTCTTTTAACCGGGTGGATATCACATCGACTGATTCTCCGCTCCAGCCGTAACAGCCAAAAGCTGCTCCCTTTTTCTCGAAACGGAGCCCTTTCATATGTTCCAGGATTCCGGCAGTAGATGCCAGGACACCTTTGTTTATAGTGGGTGAACCTACAAGTACCGCCTTCGATCTGAAGACCTCGGTAAGTATAGTATTCTTGTCTGCCCTGGCAGAGTTATACAGTTTTATATTTACTTTACTGTCCGAATCCTTTATGCCGTCGGCTATGGCCTCTGCCATCTTCCTTGTGCCGTTCCACATGGTGTCATAGATTATAGTTATCTGGTCTGTTTTATAGCCTCTTGACCATTCCAGATACTTATCGACTATGTCCAGGGGGGATTTCCTCCAGATAACACCGTGACTGGGACATATCATATCTACCTGGAGCTCCATTGCCAGCAGCTGGTTTATCTTCTTCTCTACAAGACTGCTGAAAGGGGTAAGTATGTTCGCATAATATTTTATAGCTTCCTGGTATAGCTCGCACTGGTCTACCAGGTCATTATACAGTCTTTCGGTGGCATAGTGCTGACCGAAGGCATCATTTGAAAAAAGGACATTGTCACCGCTGAGGTAGCAGAACATGCTGTCCGGCCAGTGGAGCATCTTTGCCTCCACAAATGTAAGCCCTCTGTCCCCGATCTTTATGCTGTCCCCGGTCTTTACCGGCATAAAATTCCAGTCTTTATGATAATGTCCGGATATGGATTTTACTCCATTTTCGGTGCAGTATATGGGCGCACCCGGAATCCTTTCCATCAAAGCCGGCAGGCCCCCGCTGTGATCTATCTCCGCATGATTTGCAACTATGCAGTCTATCTTTTCTATGTCTATCTCTTTTTCCAGTTCGGTGACAAATTCATCACCAAATGGTTCCCATACCGTATCAATAAGTACATTCTTTTCTCCTTCGATCAGGTATGAATTGTAGGTAGTGCCCCTGTGGGTAGAATACTCCTCTCCATGGAATTTCCTGATCTCCCAGTCTACCTTACCTACCCATTTTATATCATTTTTAATCGTTACAGCCATTTTTTTTACCCCCTTTCAGTCATCAGGCCCTGCCTGAATATATACTCGGTTTGTCATATATTTCTTTTGCACCCATGGTATAATCTAATATTCATCCATATGCCTGTCAATGCTGACCCTGTGTCTGTAAATATCCCTCCATGGATCCTCCCTCTGGCCCAGCCTTTTGAATATATTGCTGACAGTCCATGAACGGGCAGTAATATCACTGTCGCCAAGTTCATCCCAATCCAGCGGGGCTGCAACCGGGGCTTCATCCAGCAGCCTGATCGAATAAGGACATACGCTGGTTATGCCATAAGAATTCCGCATGTAATCCACGAAAAGTCTTCCCTGCCGCTTATCTTTTTTCTGCCGGGTGGTAAGCTTATCGGGATATCTGTCCGAAAGCTCCTGGCTGATCTTCTTCGCATATTCCCTTACACGGTCAAAGCCATTTTCTGGTTTTATGGGTATGGACACATGAAGGCCTTTGGATCCGGTGGTCATGACAAAACTTTTTATGGATCTGGCTTCAAAATACTCCCTGAGCTTTTGAGCTCCGAACTTTACCAGGCTGAATCCCTTTCCTTCGGGTGGATCCAGATCAAATATGATCTTATCAGGATTTCCCAGACTGCTGGTCCTGCTCAGCCAGATATGTATAGTGATGCATGCAAGGTTTGCCATGACAGCCAGTGTTTCTTTGTTATTGCATACTACGTGGCTTATACTGCTTCCATCACTCTTGGTGACTTCCACCGTTTCCACCCATGAGGGAAAATAATTACCGGCGCTCTGCTGATAGAAGGATTCTCCCTCTGTGCCGTCAGGAGCCCTTTTCATATTTACCGGTCTCTTTTTGAGATGCCTCAGCATGTGAGAAGATATACCGGCATAGTATTCCACCAGGTCTGATTTGGTAAAACCTATTTCCGGGAATAATGTCTTATCCGGATTTGATATCTCGATATTTTTATTTATCGCTTTATACTTAGCCATAATGGTCTTATCTCTATGCCGGATACTTTGAATAATCTTACTGAATATTTAAACATGTCTTACCGGGAGGAACAGAACGGGTCTATTCTTCCTTCTCTCCTTCCATCAATATTCTATTATTATGGCCTGGCTGGGGCAGTTCTCGGCAGCTTCGGCTATACATTCTTCATCATATTCATCAAATTCTTCCTTTATGATAACCGCAGTATCTTCATCCACTCTAAATACCTCAGGACAGGTCTCCTCACATACTCCTTCTCCGGTGCAGCGTTCGCTGTCTATGCTTAACTTCATAATATCATCACACTCCTAGATAAACCTGTTCAAGATGTCTTTTATATCAATATTTCTTATAACATGTTCAAAAAGCGGTTTCTTTTCTATCTGCTTCAATCCATTTTCATAAGTATCTCTATCTACGTCAAAGAATATGCCGGTAGGTATTTTCTCCTGCTCCGCAGCTTTTTCAAGAGCCGCCATCAGGTCTTTTTTGTCATATTTTTGTTCATCTTCCAGCCGGTATATGACATCCCTGTAGGAATCATAGGTATTCTGGCGGTTGAAGGTTACACAGGGCTGCAGTACATCAATGAATGAAAAACCCTTATGTCTTATACCTGCCTGGATCATGCCGGTAAGCTGTTTTACATCCCCGGAAAACCCCCTGGCTACGAATGTCGCCCCGCTGGCAAGAGCCAGCATCACGGGATTAACCGGTTCTTCCAGTACTCCATGGGGCGTAGATTTTGTCTGGAATCCTTCATCGCTTGTGGGAGACGTCTGGCCGGTGGTCAGGCCGTAGACCCGGTTATCATGCAGTATGCAGGTTATATCGATATTCCTCCTGCAGCTGTGCATAAAATGATTGCCCCCAATACCCACACCGTCGCCATCACCTACCATAGTGAGTACTTTCAGCCGGTGATTGGCAAGCTTTGCCCCTGTAGCCACGGGCAGTGCCCTGCCGTGAAGAGCATGGAAGGCATTGGTACGGATAAAATTGGTCCCGTTTCCTGAACATCCTATGCCATACACTATAAGTATTTCATGCGGTTTGAGTCTAAGTCCTGTAAAAGCTTTCTTGACCGCATTCCATATTCCGAAATTGCCGCAGCCCAGGCACCATGTAGGCCTGGTGCCGGTATTAAAATCACCGGGCTCAAGGTCATATCTCTTATTCTTTTTGTCTGTCATAATATCTCCAATATCTTCTCAGGATACAATTTTTTCTATTGATGAAGCTATTTCATCCGGCAGGAACTGCCTGCCGCTGTATTTTAAAAATTCGGTCTTTATGCTTTTTCCGGTAAACATCTTTATCAGTTTCCCGAACTGCGCTGTCTTATTGTTCTCTATAACGATATTCTCATTCTCACTGTCAAAATGTTTTTCAAAGTAATCAGACCTGAAAGGATACAGGTATTTAAAGTGGGTAAGATTTATCATATTTTTATTTCCATTGAGCATGTTCATTGCTTCCAGTATAGGTCCCTTGCATGACCCCCAGCTCCATATGTTTACCTTTGCATTCTCCGGTCCGTATCTTTCCGGTTCAGGGATATCCTTTACCAATTCGTTTATTTTGTTGAACCTTTTTTCCATCATATTCTTCCGGTTCAGGGCCGAGTCGTCTGAAAAACCATATTCATCATGCTCATCCGTATTTGCTATATAGAGACCGTTTTCCAGGCCGGGGACTGCTCTTGGGGATATGCCGTCTTCTGTGAATTCATATCTTTTGTAGTCTTCGGGAAGATCTTTATCATCACATATCAGCTTCCCCCTGTCTGCCCCGATCCTGGACTGGTCCAGGTCCTTATAGGTAAAATGACTTTCTGAAAGGTATTTGTCCATCATAATAATTACCGGTATCTGGTACTTTTCTGCCAGGTTAAATGCTTCCCCTGTCATATAAAATGCTTCTTCCGGGTCGCCCGGCGCCATTACCACCCTCAGAAACTCACCATGGGCCGCGTGTACCGCAAACAGCAGGTCCCCCTGTTCGGTCCAGGTAGGAAGACCGGTTGCAGGAGCAGGTCTCTGGCTCAGGACCATTACCAGAGGGGTCTCAGTCATTGCAGCAGCGCTGAGACCTTCATTCATGAGCGCAAAACCGCCCCCCGAGGTGGCCAGCATGGACCTGGCCCCGGCATATGAAGCCCCTACTGCCATATTTACCACCGCCAGTTCGCTTTCGGCATGTTTTACTACGATATTGCAGTCATTCTCAACTGATGCGAATGAATGCAGAATGGAAGATGCCGGAGTCATGGGATAAGCCACATAGAATTTGCAGCCTGATCTTACTCCTCCCAAAAAAACCGCATCATTTCCGGTAAGCAGCAGGCTGCGGCCGTTTTTTACCTTTTGCAGGCTGAATGGCATCCTGCCCAGTTTTTCTCTGGTGTATTTATAGCCCAGTTCTGCAGCCCTTACATTCTGTTCGACTACTTTCTCTCCCTTGCTGGAAAAATTATCCTTTACTACCTCCTTAAGACTTTCAAATCCTATATTAGTAAAGGCAATGGCGGAACCAAGGGCCACATTATTTCGCACTATTTCCGGCGCATCTATGCTTTCGGTCATCTCCTTTATGGGCAGGTCAAAGTAGGTTATGTTCTTTCTCTTCTCTACCCCCTTTTCCATATCTATATTAGCGGCATCATATATAATGTAGCCGCCCGGCGTGATCTCATCATTATGTATGGTTATAGAAGGTGAATCCAGTGCAACCATTATGTTCAGCTCGCGGGAAAGGGAGAAGATCTCTTCAGAACTTGCCCTGACAGTATAGGTATTATGCCCGCCCTGTATCAATGAAGGATATTCATTGCCGTCGATCACATTATACCCGCTCCTGGAAAAAGTCCTGGAAAAAATCAGTCCTGCAGACATGATGCCATAACCCGCGGGACCCCCTATCTTCCAGTTGAGGTTCTTGACTATCATATTATTCCTTCCTTAAAACGCAATAATTATAAAATGATTTATCTAAAACGTTTTTTATAATAGTCTTATTTCTTTTATTTGTCAATATAAATTTAACATATTGTGTTCTTGAGGCGGTAGGTTCTGAGTTTAAAGATGAACCGGATATGAATATTGAAGGCGTCTAAGAGGTGTCTTTGCGCTGCTGCCCGGAATGATCTCCGGCGGCGAGATCGAAGATATCCGGGCAATCCTGCCAGGCGATATGAAAGATCTGCTGGCATAGATCCAGATCCTATCAGCTAATATTCTTTATATGGAGCTATCTTATAGCTCAAATTCCATATCATCTCCGGGAGCTATTTGATAAGTCCTGCCTTTGAAACCTATCTTTACAGGATTTGCCGGTCCCGGATGGTTATGTAATTTGAGGCTCCTGCCGGTAATATCTACATCAATATAGTTATTGCAGTATTTTATGCTAAATCTGAGGCTCTTCAGGCCTGCCGGTAATCTCGGATTGAACCACATGACACTTCCACGGCTTTCGATACCGGAGTAACATCTCAGGATGATATCGACAGTGCCTGCCATGGCTCCCAGATGGATCCCTTCTCTGGTAGTCCCCCCCTGTATATCCTCGATATCGCTTTCAAGAGCATCCTGAAAAAGGGTCCAGGACATCTCTCTTTCAGACCGGGAAAGGACCCAGGCATGGACCACCCTGCTAAGCGTGGAGCCGTTTGAAGTACGTTCCAGGTAGTAATCTATA
>CAYPXQ010000030.1:0-28227 GCA_964414685.1 uncultured Actinomycetota bacterium | reverse complement strand
CGAAGGTCATAGGTTCAAATCCTATCCCCGCTACCAAATCTTAAATTCATTTAAATCCGGTTTTGAATTATAATCATATTAATGGATCTTTTTTATTTTGATCTAGAAAGATTTTTTGGACACAGACTTCAGAGATAAAGATAACCGCTATTCCAGACAGGTACTTTTCCCCCCTATAGGCAGCAGGGGACAGAGGATGCTCATGGGATCCAGCGCTGTCATCGCCGGCTGCGGAGGTCTGGGATCGGCGCTTGCCAATAACCTTGCCAGGGCAGGGATAGGAAGACTCCGCATCATCGATAAAGACATAGTGGAGGAAAGCAACCTGCAGAGGCAGCTGCTGTTTTCGGAAGATGATGTAAAAAGCAGGTCACCCAAATCCATGGCCGCGGCCAGAAGACTGAAACAGATAAATTCAGGCATGGATATAGAGCCGGTCTATGAAGAAATAGACAGGAGCAATATAAACCGGCTCATCCAGGGTTTCGACCTGGTGCTTGACGGCACAGATAATTTCCCCGCCAGGTATATGATCAACCGGGCCTGCATCGAGTTATCCGTCCCCTTTATATCCGGCGCCGTAGCTGCCAGCTATGGCATGGTGTTCAATGTCCTTCCCGGAGAGGGAAGATGTTTTCAGTGCCTGTTTCCGGAGGAACCCGGAGGTGATGATGTGCTTAACTGCAATAATGTGGGCATATTAAACACAGCAGTATATATAATAGCTTCCATACAGGCAACGGAGGCCTTCAAATTCCTTACCGGAAATAAAAAGGATATGATAAGAGGACTAATAAATATAGATATCTGGGACCTGTCAGTTGATATTGTAAAGATAGAGATAGATAAGGATAATATATGCCCCGTGTGCTCCCCAGGTTAAAGCTTGTTCTGGCTGCAATAGTTGTACTGGCTGCAGTATTGCCGGCCTTTTCCGGCTGCAGTACCGCAGAAGAAGCAAAGGTATTTATCTCGGAAAGACTTTCCAGCCGGGACGAAATGGATGCTGCTGTAGAGGTGGTGGACCGGTTCTTTACCCTCATCATGGAAAATGATCATAGACAGGCATATAAACTTATCAGCGAGAGTGACAGGAATGGCAGAGATGAACAGGATTTTATAGATGAGTTCGATGACGCCACCGAAATAGTCAAGGTGGAGATAAACTGGGTGGAAGTAAACAATAATATAGCCACAGTGGGCATAGACCTTATTGACACCTATGACGGTGAAGAAAAGATGTATAAGGATATAGAAGTATCGCTTATAAAAGAAGAAGACGGAAGCTGGAAGATAGTATTTTGGGATTAGGCAAAACCGTAAAAATAGAAAGAGTGAGTTCCGGGGGCAAAAGACAGGCAAAGGATGACACCATACCCCGGGAATCTTTTGTCAGCCTTTACCTTAACCGGGAAAAGATATCAGTCCTTTCCTGCTCGCCCCAGCACCCTGCCGAACTGGCAGCCGGATATATCGTATCCCAGGGTTATTTGGATGATTATGACATTATAGATATTATTGAGATCTGTGATGACGTCCAGGAGGGAAAAAATGAGAAAGAAGCATCTATTGATATTATCCCGGTAAAAATACGGACAGGCACCGAGCCTGCCAGGAGGCAGGCAGCCGGGTATATACCGCCGGGATGCGGCAGCATCGATGAAGGGGCAGCGTCTATATTGCCGGCCCCTATAATACCGGATATAAATATAAGGCCGGAAGTCATCCTGGGGCTTAACCGTCAAAACCTGGCTGTCCAGGAGCATAAAAAAGCCCTGGGCGGGCTGCATTCTGCCGCCCTGTTTGATCTTCAGGGAGAGCTCTTGCTGGTAAGGGAAGACATAGGCAGGCACAACTGCCTGGATAAGATAATTGGAAATATGCTAATAAACGGAATGGAGCTTACCCGGAAGATAATATTTACCTCGGGGAGGATATCAGTGGATCTGGTGCTTAAGGTGGCGAGGGTGAAGATACCTGCCCTGGTCACCAATTCTTCAGTTACTCACAGTGCAGCTGCCCTTGCCCGGGATCTGGGCCTTATTATCATAGGCTATGCCCGGGGAAACAGATTCAATATATACAGTTATCCTGAAAGGATAAAATAAACAGACAAAGAAAGGCTTGTTTTGAAAGTATTATTTTTAGGAGATATCATAGGCAAACCGGGGAGAAAGGCCATTGAGAGAAACCTGGACCAGCTTAGGCTTAAACACGAAGTTGACATGGTAATAGCCAATGGAGAGAATTCTGCCGGGGGGATAGGAATATCAGTTAAGACATGCAACAGTCTGCTGGATATGGGTATTGACGTGATAACGACCGGAAACCATGTGTTTAAGAAAAGGGAGATATATGATCTTCTGGACAGGGAATACAGGCTGCTCAAACCGGCCAATTATCCTCCCGACACACCGGGGAGAGGATATAATATATATGAGCTTCGGGGGCTGGGAGGCCTTAAGGTGGGAGTAATAAATCTCTGCGGCAGGGTATTTGTGGAGAACCTGGATTGCCCATTCAGGACTGTTAACAGGATACTGGAATATATGAGGGAAGAGACTCCGGTCATAATAGTGGATATGCATGCAGAAGTGACTTCGGAGAAAGTGGCGATGGGCTGGCACCTTAACGGCAGGGTAAGTGCCGTATTGGGAACCCATACTCATATCCAGACTGCAGATGAGAGGATACTTCCTGGAGACAGCACCGCTTATATAACCGATGCCGGTATGGTAGGCCCCAGGGACTCCGTAATAGGAGTAAAGAAGGAAAACATCATAGCCAGGTTTTTAACCGGCATGCCCCAGAAATTCACTGTAGCCAGGGATGACGTATGGATCAACGGGGTTTTGATAGATATAGATGAAAAAAGCGGAAAGTCTGAAAGCATAGAAAGGATCAACCTTAAAGCAGATGGCAGCTGAGAAGAAAATACACAGGGCAGTGGCCACTGCCCTGGAGACTGTAAAAAAGTTGGATATGGTTGCCGGGGGCGACAGTATTCTGATATCGGTTTCCGGAGGTCCCGACTCTGTATTTTTGACCCATTTATTATTGATGCTTAAGCGCCAGTTCCGGCTGAGTCTGTATGGATTCAGCCTGGACCACTGCACCAGGGGCGGCCAGTCAGGAAAGGATGCTGAATTCGTGAAACGGATGTATGGGGACCTGGGCATCGAGCTTATTACCAGGAAGGTAGATGCGGTCAGATGGTGCCGGGAACAGAAGATGTCATTCCAGGAAGGCGCCAGGAAGCTAAGGGCCGGGCTGCTCAGGGGGCTGGCCCGGGAAAAAGATATAGACCGGATAGCCCTGGGACACAACCTGGATGATAATATCGAGACTTTCCTGATGAGGATAATAAGGGGGTCCGGAGCCCGGGGACTCGCCGGCATCAGGCCGGTAAGCGGAAACATAATAAGGCCTCTTATAAATACGTCCAGGCAGGATATAGAGGATTACCTTAAGGCAAATGATATCGGTTATTGCATCGACAGCTCCAATCTGGAGGATAAATACACCAGGAACAGGATAAGGAACAAGCTCATACCTTTTATAGAGGAAAATTTCCAGGGGGATGCAGGCACCAGCATTAAGCGGGCCATAGATATACTGGGACAGGAGGACGATTATCTAAGCGAAACAGCATCCGGAGCCATAAAAAAAGATGCTTTTATCCAAAAAAGCCCGGACCGGGAAAAGGTAATATATATAAGGCTGCCTTTGACAGCTGCCTGGAAATATCACCGGGCATTAAAGAGGAGGGTGGCCCTGACTGCCCTGGAGCTTTTATATGGAAACCTGGAGGATATAAGTTATAGCAATATCGTGGATATCCTGGGGCTTATGGGGCCAGGCCGCGGCGAGAACAGACGGCTGGACCTTCCCGGACCCATAATAGTATTACGGATAGCCGATGATCTGCATATGGTCCATACGGACTTCGTCCAGGACCTGGATCCCGGCATAAAGCAGCATATAAGGCGGATACAGGGAATAGGACAGGCAGGACAGGCTTCAGCCGGACAGGTAATAAAGATAGGAGGCAGGACCGGTCTTGAAGGCTTTGGTCTTTCCATAAGCGCCAGGATCATAGATGATCCCGGTGATTACCGCAAGCTTGACGATTCCAAAGCAGTAATAGACTATAATAAGGTCAGGGGCCCCATCAGGGTGAGAAGATGGTCAGAGGGCGACAGATTCCAGCCCCTGGGGATGCAGGGGGAAAAGAAACTCCAGGATCTCTTTATGGACTGCAGGGTGCCCGTAAACCTCAGGAAAGAAATACCCGTCTTCTGTGACAGTGAAAAGATAATCTGGGTGGGTAATATGAGGTTGGACCACAGGGTCAGTATAACTCCCTCTACCAGGGAAGTCCTGTTGCTGGAGCTATTTGAAAAATAATGGTTATATGCTTTAATAAAAACAGGTAATGACAGGGGAAAATATGAGCCAGTATGAGATAATATCCGAGGGCGGAGAAAAAATCCTATTATACGGCGGGGAAAGGATAAAAATACTTATTCCCGAATCCGAACTGGAAGAAAAGATAAAGGAACTCGGTGCCAGGATAACACGGGATTACAGTGGAAGGGATCTCGTCATAATATCAGTGTTAAGAGGTTCGTTCATATTCCTGGCTGATATATGCCGGGAGATAAAGATGCCTGTTATATTTGATTTTATGGCTGTCTCCAGCTACGGGGACTCCAGGGTAAGTTCCGGTGTAGTAAGGATAACCAAGGACCTGGAATTCAGCATAGAGGGCAGTGAAGTCCTTATAATAGAAGATATAGTAGATTCCGGAAGGACACTGAATTACCTGATAAAAAACCTTAATGCCAGGAATCCCGGCAGTATAGAGATATGCGCCCTGCTGGACAAGGATGTCCCCCGTAAGATAGAGAACAAGGTCAAGTACAAGGGGTTCGATATCCCCAATAAATTTGTAGTGGGTTACGGCCTGGATTTTGCCGAGAAATTCAGGAACATACCCTTTATAGGTTATATTGAAAATGAGTAGTATTTGTAATATTATCTAAGTTTGATATAGATTATAGAAAAGGAAGTTATAAATAATTGAAAGATCCTGGAAATAATAATAATAATAATAAAAGTCCTTTCAAAAACAGGGGATTCAGGAATATAGCCTTGCTCATACTCCTGATAGTCATAATGTTTTTGATATTCAGGAATCCTCTTTTCCTGTCACCGGATGTGGAAGAGTATTCCATGGACGAGTTTACGGCTGCGGTAGAAAACGGCCGGGTCAGCACATCAGAGCCCCTCATCATAATGGCAGAGGACGGAACCATAGAAGGCCAGCTGGTGGACGGCTCCTTTTTTGAGGTGGCATTCCTGTCTGAATACAATATAACCCAGTACCTGCTGGACAATGACATACCGTTTAGGGTGGACAACCAGAGACAGTCCATGTGGGTACAGATCCTTGTAAGCGCCATACCCTTTATAATATTGTTTGGTCTTATATTCTTTATGATGAACCAGCTCCAGGGCGGAGGCTCCAAGGTGATGCAGTTCGGTAAGAGCAAGGCCAGGCTGGCAAACAGGGGTAAGCAAAGGGTTACCTTTAAAGATGTAGCCGGAGCAGACGAAGCAGTGGAAGAATTGAGGGAAATAGAGGAATTCCTGGAGAATCCCAAGAAATTCCAGGCTATGGGAGCGAAGATCCCCAAGGGCGTGCTTTTATACGGTCCTCCCGGAACTGGCAAGACACTTCTGGCACGGGCTGTTGCCGGTGAGGCAGGAGTACCATTTTTCTCCATAAGCGGTTCCGAATTCGTGGAGATGTTTGTGGGCGTAGGCGCCTCCAGGGTCAGAGACCTGTTTAACCAGGCAAAAGCAAGCCAGCCCTCTATTGTATTTATGGATGAGATAGATGCCGTAGGAAGGCACAGGGGAGCAGGCCTGGGCGGAGGCCACGACGAAAGGGAACAGACCCTCAACCAGATACTGGTAGAGATGGACGGTTTTAACCAGGATTCAACTGTTATCCTTATTGCTGCCACCAACAGGCCGGATATACTGGACCCGGCACTGTTGAGGCCGGGAAGGTTTGACAGACAGATAGTAGTGGACAGACCGGATCTTCTGGGAAGAGAAGAGATACTCAAGATCCATGCCAGGGGAAAACCGCTGGACAAATCAATAAACTTAAAGACTATTGCCAAGCAGACACCCGGTTTCACGGGAGCAGACCTTGCCAACCTGTTCAACGAAGCATCCCTCCTGGCGGCCAGGCATAATAAGAAAAAGATATCCATGTTCGAGATAGAGGAGGCCGTGGAAAGAGTGATTGCGGGGCCGGAGAAAAAGACCAGGGTTATATCGGAAGAAGAGAAAAGGATAATAGCATATCATGAATCGGGGCACGCTCTGCTTTCATATGTGCTCCCTTATACTGACCCCATACATAAGATATCCATAATATCCAGGGGAAGGGCTCTGGGTTATGTCATAACTCTTCCCGAAGAAGACAGGTTCTTAAAATCAAAGAATGAGCTTCTGGATAATATCACCCAGCTTCTGGGTGGCAGGGTGTCAGAGGAGATGAACTTTGACGACATCACTTCAGGTGCCCAGAACGATCTGGACAGGGCCACCAGGATCGCCAGGAAGATGATAACAGAGTTCGGCATGAGTAAAAAACTGGGTCCCGTAACTTTCAAGGGAGAGGAAGATGAAGTATTCCTGGGCAAGGAAATAGCATCCAGGCCGCATTACAGCGATAAGATAGCTTCCGCTATTGACGAGGAGACATATAATATAATCACTGACAGCTATGAGAAAGCCCGCAAGATACTGGATGAAAATAAGGCTACTCTTGCAATGCTGGCTAAAAGACTTATAGAAAAAGAGACTCTTTCCCGGGAAGAGATACTTAAGATACTGGCAAAAGTAGAGACAAAGAAGGTAAAGAAGGTAAGAAACACACCGGCCGGAAGAAAAGCCAGGTCAGCAAGCGGAGCCAAAAAAAATCCTTCCAGTTCAAAGCCAAAAAAAACTGATAACAGTGAAAATAAGAAATAGCAGTCTTTTATCATGCGGGTATGGCATTTTTATACTTCAAACCGGGATCTGTGCCGGAAGATCTTTTAATTGTTGATATTGGAGGCTTCAGTGGATAAGAACAAGATAGAGGAAGGTGTAAAGCTTATTCTGGAGGGTATCGGTGAAGACGTGGAAAGAGAAGGCCTTATCGGAACTCCCAAAAGGGTGGCAGATATGTACGAAGAGATCTTTTCCGGTATTGGCAAGAATCCCTCGGAAGTCCTTGGCCCCATGTTTGATGAGAACCATGATGAGATAATCCTGGTAAAAGACATCCCATTCTACTCGACCTGCGAACATCACCTGGTCCCTTTTGTAGGAAAAGCCCATATAGCCTATGCCCCCAATAAAACAGGGAAGATAATAGGTCTTTCCAAACTTACCAGGGTTTTGGAAATAGTAGCCCGGCGCCCCCAGGTCCAGGAACGGCTTACTACCATTGTAGCAGATTCAATAATGGAAAAGCTGGAACCCAGGGGAGTCATAGTGATCGTAGAAGCAGAACATCTGTGTATGAGTATACGGGGGGTCAAGAAACCTAACACCATTACTGTGACTTCTGCCATAAGGGGCCTGTTCAAGGAAAACCCGGCCTCCAGATCGGAAGTCCTTTCCCTTATCTATAATGGAAAATAAGGAATTTTCTTTCCATGGGATACATTATCAGAGCCCTTGATATCAAGAACAGGCAGGAAGGCCTTTCCCGGTTTGCCGGCATCGGCGCCACTGATCCCGGCAGCAGGATAATGGTCCAAAAGCTATTCCCTCTGGCTATCAGGGTAAAAGGCCTGAAGGCAGCTGCAGTCAATATCCTGAAGCAGGAGATGCTTGCCAGGGGGGGCGATGTTGTTACTTCCAGGGATGCGCTTGTGAATACGCAGGGCATATCAGAAGTAATAATAGAAGGTACATGGAAAAGCTTTGAAGGCCTGGTAGAAAAGATCCATATGCAGCCTTTCGGGCTAAAAGACCTTTCCCGGGAACTTGGTGATTTTCTTGAAGCTCACAGAAAAAGACAAAATGGGATAAAATACACTATTTCCGGCAGAGAGTTTAATACTTCCGGGCTGCCGCTGGTAATGGGAATACTCAATACTACTCCAGACTCTTTCTATGATGGCGGAAGATATGATGACAGGGAAAGGGCCGAAAAGAGAATAGACGCCATGATAGAGGGCGGAGCCGATATTATCGATGTGGGGGGTATGTCTTCCAGGCCCGGCTCAAAACCTGTAAGTGCGGAAGAAGAGATAAAAAGGACAGTCCCGGCTATTGAATATATAAGAGAGAATCATGATGTACTGGTATCAATAGATACCTTCTGGTCCAAGGTGGCCGAAAAGGCAATAGCAGCCGGAGCCCATATCATCAATGATATAAGCGCTTTTACCATGGATAAGGATATGGCAGGGCTGGCAGCCGATAGCGGCGTATCAGTGGTGCTTATGCATATGAAGGGTACTCCGGAGAACATGCAGGACGATCCCATGTATGAAGATGCGGTAGATGAGATATATGCATACCTGGAGGAAAAGGCCGGCGAAGCCCTGAAGGCGGGGATACCGGAAAACAATATAATTATCGACCCCGGCATTGGTTTTGGCAAGACCCTTGAGCATAACCTGGCCATACTGAACAGCATAAGAGAGTTTTCCTTTATGGGTTATCCGGTACTTGTGGGTGCTTCGCGCAAATCATTTATAGGCAGGATCCTTGGCCTGGAAGCAGAAGAAAGACTGGAGGGTAGCCTGGCTGCCGCTGTATGGTCAGCCATAAACGGGGCCAGCATACTGAGGGTGCATGATGTAAAGGAAACCGTAAGGGCAGTGAAGACAGCAGTCGGTATAATGTCAGGATACAAATGATCTAAAGGATAATATTTTGAAGATATTTATAAAAGACCTGGTGCTTTATGGCTATCACGGGGTCAGGGACCAGGAAAAGAAAGAGGGGCAGTACTTTATATTCAATATCTGTGTATATATTGGCGACACAGGACTTCAGGAAAGCGACGATATTGAGGACACCATTAGTTATTCTGATGTGATAAGCAAGGTCAGGGAAATAAATGAGACCAGAAGATGCGATCTGCTGGAGACCCTGTGCCGGGTCATAGCAGGAGCTATAATGGATATGTCCGGTCTGGCAGAAAAGGTGGATGTAAGGATAGAGAAACCCGACCCACCCATAGATGAAAAACTGGGTTCTGTAGGTGTGGAGTACAGCAGTTCCAGGATGGGCGGATATGCCGGAATAAAGAACGGCGAGACAGTATTTCTGTCACTGGGATCCAATATGGGAGACAGGAAAGCCAATATCGAAAAGGCGCTGGAAAGCCTGAAGAGAGACCCCCGCATCCAGGCGGTAAAGACCTCTTCCTATTATGAGACATCCCCCATGTATGTAGAGGACCAGCCTGATTTCTATAATGCTGCCGTTATGCTGAAGACAGGCCTTGACCCTTTCAGCCTCCTGGGGCTCATAAAGGGCATAGAGCATGATATGGGAAGGAAAGCCGGACAGAAGAGATACGGACCCCGTCCCATTGATATAGATATCCTTTATTATGGTGACAGGACCATAAAGTCTGATATACTGGAGATACCCCACCCTCTTATAAAGGAGAGGAAGTTTGTCCTTATGCCCCTGGGCGAGATCGCGCCTGATATAGAGATCGAGGGCATGGATATAAAGTCATACCTGGATAAGAAGAATTTTACGGACAGTGTAAAGAAGGTTTAGATCTTATTATATCTTTACATCTGAAGGGCTGAGATCAAGGTCAGCCAGCCATGAAGAGAGTTTTCTTATTTCCGTTTTATCAGGATAAGTCTTTTCTTTCTTTATCTCATCGACCAGCTGTATCTTTTTTGCTTTCGGGAGGTACCTGTCAAATATCTTGAAATTGGAACTCAATGAATCATCATTAGATTTTACTTCTATAAGAAACTGCTTATCTTCTACCCGGATATAAAAATCTATCTCCTTGCCCTGTTTATTTTTTATATAATTTATAGAAGTTTCCAGTCCATAGACATCCTCCACAAAATGAAGTTCCTTTAACAGGGCACATGCGGCGATGTTTTCTATCTGGGCGCCAATACTCCTTTTTATGAGCCCGGGGTCATAAAAATAATATTTCGGTTCTTTCAGTATTGCCCTTCCAATGTTTTTGTGGTAGGGGCGGACCGGGAAAACCATATAGAGATTTTCCAGTATCTGCAGCCAGTTTTTTATACTTTTTGGACTGCATTCTATATCTTCGGCAAGGCTGGAATATGACACTGGTGAACCTACTCTCTCTTTCAATAGCTCTATCAAGGTCTCTATCTGCTTTATGCTTCTTACCGGTTCCATGTCTATAAGGTCCTGCCTCAAGATAATATCAATATGTGTCTTCTGCCATCGTCTGTAGAAAGACTCGCTGCCCTCAAGGAAGGGTTCGGGGAAACTGCCGAATTTCTTCAGCTTATCAAGTATCTTTTCAGGTTCTTCAAAATCCAGGGCCCTTAATTCTTTTATGTCAAAAGGATGCAGCCTGAAGTGGAAGTATCTTCCGGCCAGAGAATCACCGGTTTTCCTTATTGTATCAAGCCGCGCACTTCCGGTAACTATGATCGGCGGTTTTAGTCCTTCAACGTCATAGATACCCTTAAGAAAGCTTTTCCAGTTATTTTTTTTATGGATCTCGTCAAGGATCAGCAAGGATCTTTTCCTATCCCAGCTTTTTTCATCTATAATAAGCCTGTGTTCTGCATAATCATAATCGAGATAATAAAAATCAGGATCAAGCATCTTTGACAGAGTAGTCTTTCCGCATTGCCTGGGGCCGCTTAAAAGGATTATCTTTTTGCCCAGGTCTTTTTTTATTCTATTTTCCAGATATCTTTTCATGCTACTATTATATACAGAATTCCCGAATAGTAAAGACCAAAATGGATTACATTACATTTTAGTCATTAGGCTACACCAATCTTTACTTTCTAGAGATCGAGTCATGTCGACAAGGGATATTATTAACTTTCACTGAATAACGACAAATTGTTAATTTAATATTTGACAATGAAGAATAAATTCTATATTATTAGTTAAATATTTACGTAATTAATTAACTATAGACTATATATAAACTACCGATGCCATAAAGAGCTAAAAATTATGATTAATTCAATAGGATTAAACAAGATAGAAGAAAAACAGCTAAAAAAAATACATGAGAATTCCCTATCCATTTTATCCGAGCTTGGTGTGCGGATCGAACATCCTCAAATAAGGGGAAAGCTTTCAGAAAATGGATGCAAGATCAAGGATAATAGAGTTTATATTCAGCCAGATCTGGTGGCTAATACAATTAGAGATATTCCCAACTCAGTCACATTACATGGCCGTAACGGAAAAATGGCAGATATTGAATCAAATGGATCTACATTGTTTACCAATACCGGTATTTTACCCAATATTGTTGACTTTGAAACTGGATTGGTCAGAAGGACACTGAGAAGCGATATTGAAGTATCTACAAGAATACTGGATGCATTAAATGAGATTGATATAGTATATGTTTCTTTACTTGATGCCACAGATGTAGAACCTCATATGAATACATTGACAGATTTCATCTATACTGTAAAGAATACCACAAAACCTTTATTGGGACCTGGAGTATGTAATAAGCGGGAAGCAGAAGCTGTTGTAAAAATTGCTTCATTATTGGGGAATAACGCTAAAAATGACCTGTCACAGAATCCTACCTGTGCTCCATTTATAGCCGCTATTTCTCCTTTATATTTTCCATTCGACCTGGTTGATGCATTAATAACAATTGCTCGGTCGGGGTTGCCCATAATAGCCCTTACTAACCCCATAATGGGCTCAACAGCTCCCTATACAATTGCTGGGGCTGTTTCTTTAGGCCATGCAGAGGAGCTAGCAATTGCAGTTATGGCCCATACTATCAATAAACAATTGCCAATCATTAGTCTGAATACACCTTCTGTGGCTGATCTGCAAACACTTACCTCAACCACAGGGGGACCTGAAACAGGATTGATGCGGAGTCTTGCTGTAAAGCTGGCGAATTACCTTGGAATGCCTTCCTGGGGACATGGACACACAAGCTCTGCAATATTAGATGAACAGGCTTCAGATGAAAAATCTATTAATTCATTACTGATTGGAAGCGCAAATCCTAGTCTTCTGGGAGGTCTGGGCGGCTTAGCTAATGTAACTTTAACCTCATTCGAAACAATGGCATTGGATAATGAACGCTTTGGTGCAATAAGGAGAATATTAAATGGGATAGATATGGATGAAGATCACCTAGCTTTTAATTCTATTAAAGATATGGTCAATGGGGCAAACATAATTATGCACGACCATACCATAAAATATATGAGAAACAGCGAGGTTTGGAAGCCGTACCTTTCTTCCAGACAGGGATTAGTTAGTGGAAAGCAAATTTTTCAATCTATAAAAAAGCGGGCAAAAGAAGATATTATCAATATAATAAAAAACCACTTTGCAGTTCCGCTTGCTGACGATACCCAAGAAGCGCTGGATGGCATAATGGACGAATATGATAAAAAATTTATTGAGCTAAAAAATAAATGGAATTCAGGGTAACTAATTGTTGAATCGTACTGGACATATTGAAGATATTATTAATTAATAAAATAATTGATATTTGAAGGGAGGTAATATGGTAAAAAAGAGATTTGTTAAACTATTGCCATTGATGTGCCTAGAAGCAATTAATTTAAACAAATCTCAAGATTATTTTAATGCATACCAATCCTTAAAAAAAGGAGGAAAGCCTGGAAAAAAATAAAATTTAGAAAACTAGAAAATTCCAGAATTGGGTATGGTAAAGAAAACCATGCTGACGAAGATCTCTAAAAACTAAATGTTTACTCAATGGCTTATTATAAATTTGCAAAGTAAGGGTTTGATAAAAGCCAGTTGTATAGTTTTAAAAGATCGATGTTAAAGGTGGATAAGCGGTTTATCCAGTATGTGTTTTTCTGGCACATAATCGGCACATATAATGCTAAAAGGTAAGCAGCATCACATCCGCCTTGCTGCAGTAGATGCATATAGTCATAAAAAAGTCTTAAGGAAAAAGGTTTTAATCCATTTATACCTTAAGCAAAGCGAAAGGAATGGTTATAAACATGAAAAGAGCTATTATACTAATAATGTGTCTGATATTTGTTATTAGTTTCTCGCTCATAGGAGCAGGATGCGCTGAAGAAAATGCCACAGTGGAAGAATCCTCTACAGATGTATCGGAAGATGAGGAAAATATGGAAGAAGAAGCAGAAGTTTCAGAAGAAGTCGAAGAAACTGTTACAGAAGAACCTGTAAAATTGACTCTATGGTGGTGGGGAGAAACTGATGTCCCTGGATTAGAGAATTATATAATAGATTCTATAGAAGCTTATGAAGAGTTATATCCAAATGTAGAAATAGAACAAGTCTTGCAGGATACATCAAACACGATTCCAGCATTTAAGGCCGCGGCCGAAGCGCAAGAAGGTCCAGATATTGCCACAATCTGGTATGGCGTTTATCAATTAGAGGAAGTTTGGGCTGGCAATGTAGTACCATTAAATGATTATATTCCTGAAGAAGAGATGGAGCATTGGACAGGTAAAAGCTTATCAACCTATGATGGTAAAGTCTGGGCTTCAGATCTATATGGTTATGGAAGTGTATGGGTTTACAATAAAGAACATTTTGTAGAAGCTGGACTAGACCCTGAAGACCCTCCTGGGAATTGGACTGAATTGATTGAAGTATGCGAAGCACTAAAAAGCGTTGGAATTTCTCCTTTTGCAATGGGATTTAAATCTCCAGGCTGGATGACATCCATATTTTCTGGACATATCGTCAATCAAATAGGTAATTCAAAGGAAACAATAGTTGCTGCTGCCGGCAACAAAAGTTTTGGAGATGTAGGCTTCGATGAATTATTCACCATTATAGATCAGTTTAATAGTAATGACTATTTGATTGAGAATGCCACGTCAATTGTGCCTCCAGAAGCTTTGAATGAATGGAGGAGCGGAAATGCAACTTTCGGTTTCACACCCAGCATGAAAGCATTTGGCTGGCTGGAAGAACTGGGCTCGGAGAAGATGGGCATAATGCCTATTCCCACCATTGAAGAAACTGGAAACGCTGTTGATTGGATACCGTGTGTGCCAATGTCATTATTTATAACAGAGTGGTCTCCTAATAAAGAGCTAGCTGCAGACTTCCTGATGTTCCTGCATAGCCAGGAAAGGATGAATGCAATGGTTGAAGTATTAAATGGGGTCACTATACCTGCTGATGACAGGTTTGATATTGATATTATTGATAATCCGCAAAGAAAAGAAGTATTCGAAAAAATAATCGGTGGATTTCAAAACGGTATTTGGTATGCAGATGCTGTACTGCCATATGCAATACTTGGTGATGGAATATTGCCAGCCGGACAATCAGTCATTTCTGGCGATATTGAACCAGCAGAAGCAGTACAAATGGTTGACGATGCTGCCGCAAATTGGCAAGAGCTGAATCCGGAAGCCTTTGAAAAATATGATATATGGGCTTCTGAATAATATAATTGTTTTCATTAACCCGGGGCTCTTTATGAAAAAAGAGCCCCGGCAAAATTTGTTATATTTTAAACTTGTATATGAGAAAAACTAGAATCTTACAACCTTATTTATTTATATCAGCTTCAGTTGCACTATTGGGATTAGTGTATTTCTATCCGATCATTAGAATGATCAGGGATAGTTTTTACAGGTTTTCTGGCGGAGAAGTTATTTTTGTAAAATTTGAGAATTATTTATACTTATTGACCAGAGACATCGGGGCAAGAACTGCATTATTCAATAATCTAAAACTATTATTATCTATACCGGTATTATTAGTTTTATCTATATTTTTTGCTGTTATCTTCTATGAAGGTGTTCGTGGAGGCAAAATATACCAAACAATAATTTTTATTCCAAAAGTGTTATCTATTGTTGTTGTAGGATTAATATTTAGCTATTTATTAAGGACCAATGGCCTTGTTAACAACATATTTAAGACATTAAACCTTGATTTTTTAGCCTTGGATTGGCTTGGAGATGCAAATATTGCCATTTATACAATAATTTTAATAATTGTATGGAAAGAATTAGGGTTCGGGATTTTATTGTTTTCAGCCAGGCTGGCATCCCTGGACGAATCAATTATTGATGCCTCTAAGGTTGATGGGGCTAATTGGCTTCAAAGGTTGATCTATATAACTACCCCTCAACTAAAAGGCTTAATCAGTTTTTTTGTTGTATATAAAATAATGATAAATTTTGCATGGATCTTTGCCTATGTTTATGTTCTTACGGGCGGAGGGCCGGCAAATAAAACTACAGTGATTGAACTCGAGATCTATAGTTTTGCATTCCTGAAAAATCTACGGGGGATTGCTTCAGCGTTATCAGTGCTGCTGCTATTCGGAATAATGATCTTTATCTTTCTTCAGCATTATTTAAGAAAAGAAATGGAAGAATAATGTTAAAATTTTTAAGAAAAGTTCCACTACACATAGTTTTAATATTATTCTCATTAAGCGCGCTTGTTCCGATCTATTTTATGGGAGTATCGGCTTTTAAAAGCGAAACAGAGTATTATGATAACAATTATGGCATACCTATAGAACCAACTTTGGAAAATTTTAAAATTTTGATCATCGATAGGGAGATCTACCGCCCTATGATCAATACATTGATTTTAACTTTTTCATCAACGATTATAGCCATACTTATTTCAATATTTGCATCTTATGCATATGCTAAAATGAAATTCAGGGGAAGAGATGCTTTATTTAATATAACTATTGCTTTTACTGCCATGCCAGCAATAGTTGTCATAATACCCTTATACTCTTTATTGTCAAAAATAGGTCTGATAAATAGTTATTTAGGAGCAAGCCTGGTTTACGCCGGCTTCATGCTTCCTATTTCAATTTTTATTTTGACCAGCTTTTTCATTACTATAGAAAATGAAATATTAGAAGCAGCGAGAATCGATGGCTGCAGCAGTTTTATGATTCTGTTAAAAATAATTGTCCCCCTGTCCAGACCCTCAATAATTTCTTTATTTATAGTGAATGGCTTATGGGTATGGAACGAACTTTTAATTGCGCTATTATTATTGCAGGATAATGCCAAGAGGACAATAGTAGTTGAACTGGCAATGTTTATAGGAAAATATTCAATTTATCCCACCTTTATAATGACTGGAGCATTTTTTGTGGGTTTACCAATGATAATCCTGTATCTATTTGGACAAAAGTATTTTGTAAAAGGCTTGACCAGCGGAGCAATAAAATAATTAATTTAAGGGTTATATTATGAGAAGGGAACAGTTTAAAAAAGGATTGGGGACAGCAGAAATAGTCCCATGCGAGCCTGCAATCGCGGCTACTTATGGTACATGGAAAATAATTTATCGTATTGGAGATATAACAATAAAACCCGGAGGGATCATTAGGATAAATATTCCTTTACGTTTTTCTATGCCCCAAACTCAAAACCCAAAAGATGAAGGTTTTATGACCGTTAGATGTTCAAACAAAGATGTCTGTTTTCATACCGACTACAATAAAATAGATAAATCTGATATGACTAGCATAGTTGCGGATAACGACTATGAAGAAGCTTATGTAGAGACATGGGGTTTAAGTTTTTTTGTATATATAGATAAGGGTGAATTAATAAAAAATGATATTATAACATTTATATATGGAGAAAGGGGATTTGGCTCGCCAGGAGCGAGGACACAAGAATTTACGCAACAAGTTGAATTTGCTGTTTCTGTGGATTCTAATGGAAGGTCAGAGGCACCCTATAGCGGGTTTTTTTTGGTGGATGACCCTCCCAAATTAAAAATTTTACCCGATAAAGTTCATAAAATAGAAATTAGTTCAAATTCGGTTATATCTAATAATGATCCCGGGAGAGCGAATATAATTTCAAAAGATTTTTATAATAATTATATAAAAGAAACAAAATTTGAAATAAGCATTAAAAATAGAGATGGAAATCTATGTGTAGAAAAGAAACCAGACTACAATATAAATATTCTTTCAAAGGAAAATTATTCCGTAATAGAAATAATAGACAGATCAACTAACAATATTGGAGCCAGCAACCCAATATTGAAAACAAAAATCAATAATAAATACAATATATATTGGGGTGATATACACGGGCACTGTTTATTAGATGATGGACTTGGCACTTTAGAAGAATATCTGGAATACGGCAGAAATATGTCTAATTTAGATTTTTGTGCGGCAACGCCTCATGATGCTACTGAAACTTTGCTATCCGATGATGAATGGGTCCACACAAAAGAATGTGTTAAAAGATACTATGAACCTGGCAGGTTCGTAACATTGCTTGCCTATGAATATAACGAAGAGATACTTGGAGGAGACAAGAATATATATTATCGTGAAGATGACGGGCCGCTTTACAGGTGCAAAGATAAAGAAAGTAATACTCCCGAAAAATTATTCAGATTATTAAAAGATAAGGATGTATTAGTGATACCTCACCATACTACCAGCAAATTATTTGGGACTAATTGGGATTATTTTGATCAGGATCTTATAAGAATTGCAGAGATTTATTCAACCTGGGGAAATTCAGAGTCTCCCCATTGCAAACATAAATTAAAGGCTGCTTCTGAATATGAAAATGGAAAGACAATAATAGATGCTCTAAATAGAGGCTATAGACTGGGAATAATTGCATCTAGCGATTCTCATGAGGGGCATCCTGGCAATAATTGGTGGATGAGAGGTTATAAAGGATATAAAGGAGGATTAATAGCAGTATTTGCCGAAAATCTTACACGGGAAGATATATGGGATGCTATTTACCAGAGAAGAGTTTACGGGACTATGGGCGAAAGAATAATCTTGGATTTTCAAATTAATGGGAATCTTATGGGTAGTGAGATCACTATAAAAGATGAAGAATGTTTAGAGTTCTTTATAAGTGTCATTGGAACAAAAAAATTAAACAATATTTATTTAATAAAAAATGGAGAAATCCATAAAAATTTTAAAGCGGAAGACCAAAGTTTTACTTGCAGTTTTCTTGAAGATCCAGAAGAAAAGGAAGCATATTATTATATTAGGGCCGAACAAGAGGACGATAGCCTGGCCTGGTCAAGTCCGATCTGGGTCAATTAATTTAAAAAACCATTATTATAAACATAGATTAATTTAGAAGGGATTGGAAATATGGATATGTTGGCAGAGTTCAAAAAGGATGATTTACAGGTGAAAGTTTTTAAAACAAGCAAAGCTATGGGCGAAGCAGCATCAGCCAAAGCAAAAGAACTAATAGGTAAAATATTATCCGAGAAAGATGAAGCGAACATAATGTTCGCTGCCGGGCATTCGCAAGATGATTTCCTGGATGCATTAAGTAAAATGGATGGTATAGACTGGAAAAAAGTAAATGCTTTTCATATGGATGAATATATTGGGGTCGGCAATGAGTATCCGCAAAAATTTGGGAAATATTTAAATGAAAGAATATTCAGCAAATGGGATTTTAAAAATATATTTTATATTGACGGAAATGCTGATGTTCATGCTGAAATGAAAAGATATTCAGATCTTCTAAAAAAATATCCTCTTGATATTGCATTTATTGGTATTGGAGAAAATGGGCATATAGCTTTTAATGATCCTCATGTGGCTAAATTTAATGACCACGAGATGATCAAAGTCGTCCAAATGGACCAGACCTGCAGACAGCAGCAAGTACGGGACGGATTCTTTGATTCTGTTAATCTGGTTGCAGATGAAGCTATAACAGTGACTATTCCGACACTTTTTAATTCTAGATTTGCTTTAATTATTGTGCCGGGAGATTATAAGGCAAACATAATCAAGAAAGTTTTTTCCGAAGATATCAGCGAAAAAGTACCTGCCACCATTATGAGAACCCATAAATGTGCAGAACTCTTTTTAGATAAAGAATCAGCGTCATTATTAAAATATTAAACCGAGAATCATCTAACTTTTTAAGGATTTTAGGAGCAAAATGGGATCAGTAAAAGGAATATTAAAATTATTTTCAGATATTGAGATGGAAAAGCTTCATAGTGCAGCTTTGGATATATTGCAGAATACCGGAATGTGGATAGAAGCACAAGAAGCGCGGGATTATTATAAGCAAGCAGGCTGCAGGGTTAATAACGGAACAAAAATTGTGCGTTTCCCTAAAAAAATTTCTCAGAATTATATAGATTTGATGAAACAAAAATATTCTGATGATAGTGAGGAGGCCTTCTCAAATAATAGGTATTCCAGGACTTTTTTCACCAAGAGAAATTATCAAGTGCATACTGATTTTACTGCCAATGCAGGGGGCTTCAGTATGTTTGTTTTAGATAAGGATAATACAAGAAGAAAAGCCACAATGGAAGATGTAATAGACGGAATAGAACTTGCTGATTCGCTTGAAAATATAGATATGGTTGGTTTGCCCTGCTCTGCCCAGGAGATACCTTTTAGTGAAAGACCAATAAAAATGACAGCAGAGCTTTTAAAAAGAACTAAAAAACTGGGAGGAATAGAAACCTGGAATAAACGTGATGTGCATGCGATAGCAGAGATGTGTGACCTGATATCTGGTTCAAGAGAAAACAGCATAAAAACCCCCTTATTAATTGGTTATGCTGAAACAAGGTCTCCACTTTGTTTTGATAAAAATATGTCAGATATTTTTATTGAATATGCAAAATTAGGATTTCCACAGGCAAATGACACCATGCCTTGCTCAGGCACTACTGCGCCAGCAACATTGGCCTCCACAATAGCCTTGGGTTTAGCTGAAAGCATAGCCAGCGTTGTGCTGGGATTTGCTGTAAACCCTGACGTAAGGATGGGAATAATCTTAAACCCCAGTGCTATTGATATGAAAACATTTGCTTTTCCCTACGCCTCTCCAGACAAGATGACCCTGGTTGCAGGAATGACCCAGATGCTCCATGGATTCTATGGATGCCCAACTGGTGTGCATGCTGGTAAAACTGACTCATGCATTCCTAATATACAGGCTGGTTTCGAGAAAGCGCTGTCATCTATAACTCCTATAATGTTTGGGGCAGAAGGTATCGGAACCTTAGGTAACCTGGAACCAGGCGGAATAACTTTTTCTCCAGTCCAGTTAGTAATTGATAATGAAATAATTGGATATATAAGAAGAATAATCAAAGGTTTTGAAGTTAATGAAGACACATTAGCTCTCGATCTGATAAATGAAATTAGCCCAGGAGGAAACTATATGTCAAGTCCGCATACAATAGAAAATTTTAGAAAAGAGTTCTATCTTTCTGATCTCCCGGATCGTATTTCTTGGAATACATGGAATACTAAAAAGTTAAAAACAATAGAGGAAAAAGCATATGAAGAAATCAAAAAGAATAGAAAAAAGAAAGATCAGTATTGTTTATCCGAAGATAAAATAAAAGAGATAAATAAAATTGTATCCACTTTTTTACAAAATGATAAATATTAAAAATAAAATCAAGATTTTTATTAGAATTTATATTTAAATATAAATATTAAGTTTTTAATTTATAATTCTGAATATACTATGATTCTGAATAAAAAAAGAACGTCAATTAAAGATGTTGCAGAAAGAGCTGGAGTTTCAGTAGCTACTGTTTCTCACGTGATCAATAAAACCCGGTATGTTAGCGAAGAGGTTACCGATAGGGTAAATCAGGCAATAAAAGAATTAAAATACTATCCAAATTTATTGCTTAGGAGTTTAAAAGGTCATAGGACATATTCTATTGGTTTGGTAATCCCTAGCATATCAAATGAAACCTTTGGAAAACTGACCGAAAATATTCAAAGAATATTGTTCCTGAAAAAATATAATTTAATAATTGTTAATACTTCTAATATTTTACAGGTAGAATTAGATGCTATAAAAACATTATTAACCAAAAAAGTAGATGGGATCATTATCATACCCATAGAAAGAGAACCGGAGCCTTTTTCTGAAATAAAAAGCTTGAATGTGCCCTTGTTGTTCCTGGATAGGGAAATAGCTGGTTTTGAAGTAGATTCGGTATTATTTGATTATTATTCTGGATCAAATGAGATTACAAATTATCTGATTAATAGGGGCCATAAAAATATCGGCTATATCGATAGGCCGCTGGATCATTCCCATAGCGTTGATCAAAGAAATGGATACATAGATGCACTAAAAAAATACAAGATTTATAATGAAGAATTAATAATAAGGGCAGGTAATTTTGATTATAGGGCGGGAGCATACGCAGCTAAAGAATTGATCAAAAGAAAAAGAGACCTTACAGCGATAGTTGCCCTTAATGACATAATTGCTATTGGCGCAATCAGGGGAGCTCTTGATGAAGGATTAAAGATCCCGGGCGATATATCAATTATCGGTTTTGACGGAATGCCCATTACAAACGTTTGCGTGCCTAGACTGACAACTGCTAAGTTACCATTATATAAAGCTGCAAAGAATGCCTGCGACCTGATCCTCAAAAGAATCGATAACCCCTCTGAGAGGAATTATAAAAAAATAAGGCTAAAGTCCAGGATGATTATTAGAGAATCGGTGGCAGATATAAGGGGCTAAAACAATAATTAATTTTATCTGCAGCAGAATTCAATAAGCTTCAAATTAAAATATAAACTGGTTGGATATTAAATTGGATAAAAACAGCATTTTAGGAATAATTCAAAAGATCAATGGTCTTAAATACTCATTTTATTTAAATTCTTTGAGGGTAAAAAAAAATAAAGCTTTTTTAATCGGTAAAAGTTCTTATGAAAAACTTCTTTTTGTTATAGAAGATTTCAAGGATTTAGAACAATTTGAGGGTAAAGTTATAGACAATGTTCAAATAGGGAAAAAAAGAAATATTATTAAAATATGTCCATTAACATATATGAATTTAAAAATTCTCAGAGATTTTTTTACGGATGCTGGGCCTGTGGTCTGTAATAAAAGAGCATCTTTCGGAACCGGAGACAGGCTTGGTATGGTCACGGCTGCCCATATAAAAGCATTCAGCGATGTAGACATTTTTCCTGTACTTATCCAGCAATCTGCAAGGGAGCTTAATAGAACTGGGAAAAATTGGTGTGATGTTATGGCCACTGGCTTATGGGGCTATTTTGAATCTGGCTCAGATCAGGGATTTGGAGCTGATGCTGATCATGTAAAGAATAAAGAAGATCTAAAAGATGCTGTAGATGCAGGGTTTAATATGTTTACAGTGGATCCTTCGGATAATGTTATGTGTATACAAAATTTATCAAATGAGAAGATAAAAAGTCTATACAACCATATTGATGACAGGACTCTAATTGAAAAAACATATCTTGGTAAAATAATTAATCTGGGGAAAAAGAAGTATCTAATTGATAAGGATATTCTTGCCGTCATGGCTGTGAAATATGAAAGATCTATAAATAATGTAGCGGAACTTCATAGTTTTCTTAATAGCTATACAAATAGGCCTTTTGATTTCGAAGTATCTATGGATGAAACAGAAACGGAAGTAACACCACTGGAACATTATTTTATCAGTAGCGAGCTTATGAGACTTGGAGTTAGATTCAATAATCTTGCTCTGCGTTTTCCTGGAAAATGGGAAAAAGCTATAGATTTTAAAGGTGATTTAAATGATTTAGAAAACCAATTAAGCGAACATGCAAAAATATTAGAAATATTTGGTGGCTATAAACTTTCACTTCATTCCGGCAGTGAGAAGCTATCGACTTACCCTGTGTTTGCCAGAATCTGTGAGGGAAAATTTCATATAAAGACGGCCGGAACCAGTTACCTTGAAGCCATAAGAGTTATTTCAGAGCTTGACCCTGATCTATTCCGGAAGATCTACACAATAAGTCTTGAAAGCTTTGAAAAAGACAGGGATTCGTATCACCTTACTACAGATACATCGAAACTATCAGATATTGGAAAGACTGATGACAAAAAACTTAAAAATTATCTCGATATACATGAATCAAGGCAGATGCTCCATGTGACATTTGGAACTATTCTGACCTATACAGAGCTTAAAAAGAGGCTTCTGGATGTATTGTTTAAAAATGAAGAACTGCACTACAAGTATGTAGAAGATAATATCAAAAAACATCTGGAACTGCTTGCATGAAAGGACAAATTATGAATGATTATCTGGAGATATTTGACCTAACTGGAAAAACAGCTATTGTAACTGGCGGAGCCGGTGTCCTGGGCCGGGAAATATCGCTTATCCTGGGCAAAGCTGGTGCCAGAGTGGCTATATGCGATATCGTTGACAGCGAAGAGTTGATAGCGGGTCTTAAAGGTAGCGGAATAGATGCAGCAGGCTACTATATAAATGTCCTCAAAAAGGAAGAGATAGAAAAGTGCCATGACGCTGTACTTTCTGATATGGGCAAAATAGATATACTGGTAAGTGCTGCCGGAGGAAACCAAAAAGCTGCTACCACATCAGAAGAGCTCTCATTTTTTGACCTTCCCCTCAGTGCCTTAGAAAAGGTTATTTCCCTAAATCTATTCGGGGGAGCCATTCTTCCAGCCCAGGTATTCGGTAAGACTATGGCAGGTAACAAAGAAGGGGGATCCATAATAAACATATCTTCCATGAATGCTTTCCGCCCCCTTACCAGGATACCAGGCTATTCAGCGGCCAAGGCTGCTGTATCCAACTTTACGCAGTGGCTGGCGGTACATTTTGCCCAGGAGTATAACAGGAACTTGAGGGTAAATGCCATAGCTCCGGGATTTTTTTTAACTCGGCAGAACCACTTCCTTCTTTTTGATAAAGACGAGAAGTTTACCGAAAGGGGTAAGGCTATAATATCCCATACCCCAATGGCCCGTTTTGGGAAAGCGGAGGACCTGGCAGGAGCAGTGATCTGGCTGGCATCCGATGCTTCAGCCTTTGTATCCGGCACAATAATCCCCATAGACGGGGGATTTTCAGCATTTTCGGGAATATAAATCTAGTTTAAGGAGATACATATGCAGCAGTATGACATAGGACTTATCGGTCTTGCAGTAATGGGGCAGAATCTAGTCCTGAATATAGAGTCCAAAGGATATTCAGCAGCAGTATATAACAGGACAGGCGAGCGTACCAAAGAGTTCATCAGCGGCAAAGCAAAAGGCAAAAATATAAAAGCTGCCTACACCTTTAAAGAACTCGTAGATTCTCTTAAAAGACCTCGCAAGATAATGCTTATGGTAAAGGCAGGAAAACCAGTAGATGACAATATAAAAGAACTAATACCTTTACTCTCATCTGGAGACCTCATAATAGACGGAGGCAATTCACTTTATACGGATACTATAAGAAGGGAAAAATACCTTAAAGAAAAGGGCATACTTTATATAGGTACAGGGATATCCGGAGGAGAAGAAGGAGCGCTTTTGGGCCCTGCTATTATGCCGGGAGGCACAAAGGCAGCATACGCCATGGTAAAAGACATATTTGAGAGAATATCAGCCAAAGCCCAAGACGGCCAACCATGTGTATGCCATATTGGTGAAGATGGAGCCGGCCATTTCGTAAAGATGGTGCACAATGGCATAGAATATGGTGATATGCAGCTAATAGGAGAGACCGCATGGGCTTTAAAATCGGCTCTGGGATATGATGCAGCAAAGATCTCAGAAATAATGACACAATGGAACGATCCTTCAGGTATCCTGTCCTCCTACCTTATAGAGATAACCGGTCAGGGTATGAAGGAAAAAGAAAAATCCTCAGATAGATATCTGGTAGATGTCACAGCAGATATCACCCGCATGAAAGGGACAGGCACCTGGACAGTAGCATCAGCCCTTGAACTTCTGGTCCCCATACCCACTATAGCCTCGGCGGTTTTCTCAAGGGAGATGAGCCAGGACAAGAATATAAGATTATCGGTATCGGAAAAGCTAAAAGTAATTCAGGAAAGCTTCAGTGAGAACCCTGATAAATTTATAAAAGTAGCTCATGACGCATTGTATATTGCCAAAATATCATCATATGCCCAGGGTTTTGCCTTGATGGGAGCAGCATCAAGAAAATACGGCTGGGAATTAGACATGGGCACCATTTCTGCTGGCTGGAGGGGAGGATGCATAATACGGGCAGGATTCCTATCACGGATAACAGAAGAATATGCCAGAAACAAGGATCTATCTAATCTTATTGCGGCTCCCTCATTTAGAGAGTTTATAAATAAGAATCTTTCCAGCCTGAAGGTTTTCATAGAAGTAGCACATAATGTGGGGGTACCGACACTGGCTATGAGCTGTTCTTATGATTATATACTTCAGCTAGCTTCATCAGTTATGGTATCAGCACAGGTAGCAGCACAGCAAAGAGACTTTTTTGGAGCTCATGGTTATTTCAAGCTTGAAGAGGGCAGTCTAAAAATAGGACTAAAGGAAGATGGTTCCTATCAGGAATATCATACCGAATGGATGGAAGATAATAGACCGGAAAAAAAGCTATAGATGAAATATTTAGACGGTAAGGCGATTATAGAGGATCAAAGGCTTTCCCGGTTTATAAGGGAAAGCCTCAAAGACCTGCCCCCTGCAAAAAAGATCTTGGTGCTATTTCCCGACTATACCAGGATTGACTTTTCCCATATGATAGCTCCTTCTATAGCAGAAAGATATCAGGATTCCAGAATAGATTTTCTAAATGCCGGCGGCACTCACAGACCTATGATGCAAGAAGAGTTTGTAAAAAAGCTGGATCTTGTCCCTTTCAGGAATATAAAATTTTTAAATCACTCATTCTCAGACCCCTCCTGCCTTGCAACCACAGGTAAGATAGATAGCTGTCTGGTAAAAGAAAAAACCGAAGGAATGCTTGCCTCAGAAATAAAAATAACTGTTAATAAGCTTATTTTTTCTGATTATGATTTGATTATTGCCCTTTCAGGAACTGTTCCTCATGAGGCAGCAGGATATTCAGGGGGGTTGAAGATATTCTTTCCCGGGATATCGGGACCCGAAGTCATAGATGCTTTCCACTGGGCGGCGGTGCTTGTAGGAATACCAAAGATATTGGGGACTGTGGATAATAATGGAAGGGATATTATAAATGCTGGAGCAAGGGCTATTTTTTCTAATATTAAATGCCCCATATATTCATATAATATGGTAAATATAGAATCAAGATCAGGAGCGGTACCTACGGGCCTTTATATAGATAAAGATTATGATGGATTTATAAGTGCCTATAGAAAGGCAGCAGGGGCTTCGTCAAAGGTCCATATAAAATATCTGGAAAGCCCTCTCTCCCAGGTAGTTCAGGAAATCCCTTCCAACTATGATGAAATATGGCTTGCTGGCAAAGGTTCATACAAGCTTCAGAAGCCGGGAGTATTAAAAAAAGGCGCTGAAGTAATAATATATGCCCCCCATATAAAGTGTTTCCATACCAACCCTGATATAGAAGAAGACCTCTTTTCTTTAGGGTATCATTGCCGGGATCATATATGCAGTCTTATGAAAAATGCTGCTAATATTTCAAGAAATGCTGCTTCTCACCTTATCAATGTATGCGGTCCGGGTATATTTGACCCTGAGACCAGAAAGGAAGACCTGGCTTTTAAGGTCACTCTGGCTACTTCAATACCTGAGGATAAATGTAAAAAAGTTGGTCTGGGTTACAGGAATCCTTCCACTATTATAAAAAATGACTTTAATAGTCCGGGAAAGCTCTGGATAGAAGAGGGCGGAAAATATCTTTATGAATTAAAAAAATGATAACCAGTTTCTAATGGAGGAGGTTTTATGACAATAAACATAAAAAAAGACTGTAAATATTCTCTAATTGTACCCACCAGTATGGGGCTCAGGATAACGCCTGCAGACAGACAGGCGGTACACTCTAGCTCGATATTCAATATGCAGGTCACCAGTGCCGAGACCAATGTAGCCAGTGTCTCCTCATGTCTCGGACTTCCGGTAAAAGTGCTTACCGCTTTTGTAAAGGACAGTCCTATATCAGCTAAGATCAAGTCAGACCTAAGGTCCCGTCATATGGATTATGAAGGAAAAGATATAGATAAGGGAGGACCCTGGGGGTATCGCCACCAGATAAATATTGCCGATTCCGGCTATGGAGTCCGCGGACCCAGGGTAGCAAATGACAGGGCAGGTGAAGTGGGAAGAACATTGAGTACAGATGACTTCGACCTGGACAGGATATTTGGCCAGGAAGGAGTTAGCATAATACACCTTTCAGGTCTTATAGCTGCAATATCCAAAGAGACCACTGACTTCTGTCTCGAGCTTGCCAGAACTGCCAAAAAATACGCTACCGTAGTATCCTTTGATCTTAACTACCGGTCCAGCTTCTGGAAAGGCCGGGAAGAAGAGCTGAATGATAAGTTTTCTGAGATAGCATCACTATCAGATATCCTGGTGGGAAATGAAGAAGACTGCCAGCTTTGTCTGTGTATAGAAGGTCCCGAAGCCGGAGGGAAAAAAATTGCTGCCAAGATAGACTGTTTTAAGGAGATGATAGAAAGGACAAAGAAGGAATATCCCGACACTTCAGTCTTTGCGACCACGCTAAGACAGGTAATAAGTGCCAACAGCCATCTCTGGGGAGCCATTATGGCAGAAGGAAAAAACTGGCATGTAATAGAGCCAAGACCAATAGAAGTACTGGACCGCATAGGTGGAGGCGATGGTTTTGTGGGCGGCATGCTCTATGGGATACTTAAGGGCTGGGAGCCGGAAAAATGGATAAAGTTCGGCTGGGCCAATGGTGCTTTTGTAGCTACCCTTCTTACCGACTATTCAAATCCTGTAGCCGAAGAGCAGATCTGGAGCATCTGGGAGGGTAATGCCAGGGTTAAGAGATAAGGTTATTTACTGTTAAATTCTTGGATATTCTGGTCACTTATTTTATGAATGCTGGCCTTAACCTGAACTAGATTATTTGCCGCTAGTCATGTAGATCCACAATTAAGATACGAGATAATCATCCAGTATGATTATCTGGAGCAGGTCAGTTTTGATCTTCTTTAAAGCAATATCATTAGTAATAAATAATTGGCAGCCAGTATGAAAAGCT
>CAYPXQ010000029.1:0-16585 GCA_964414685.1 uncultured Actinomycetota bacterium | reverse complement strand
GACACCATGTAGCCCAGAAGTTAAGCACTATAATATCACCGGAAAAATCCGAAAGTGATACTTGTCTTCCCTCCAGGTCCTTCAGGGTAAAATCATTTTTATATCCCCCGCCGGCATCGGCCTGTTCCGCATCCTCTTCCTGGTAAAGGCCCCTCACATCCTCAACATAACTGCATCCAGCCAGAAGGGCCAGCAAAACTGCAGCGGCAGACAATAAAGAGGGTATCAATATCCTTATTTTCATATTCTATCTCCCAATTCTTTTCCATATTTATATATTTCTTCAATCGCCTTTTTGTTTTTCAGTATATCCCCACTGCTGTCAGTATTGCCGTATAAAAAGTCCCTGTCATAATCTACATACAATACATCAAAAAAAGCCCTTATAACTTTTTTGGGGCAATCAAATATGCTGGAGGAACCCGAGCCTGAAGTCCCTATAAATATGCCTTTCCTTTCCTTATTTATAATGTTTTCTCCTCTTTCATATTTTAATACCCAGAACCTCTGGCACCTGTCTATCAGGGCCTTAAGATATGCTGAGACAGTGGTGAAAAATACGGGAGAGGCGACAGCAATAAAATCAGCTTCTATAAGTATGCGGAATACATCCTGCATATCATCACGGATGATGCATTCCCCGGTCCGGGAGCAGTTCCCGCATTCCCTGCAAGGCGATATTTCCAGGCTGGAGACTATTATTTTATCAATACATATATTTCTGCCGGGATCTGCCGGCCCTTTCCCTACCCCCTCCAGGAACTTCTCCATGAGGTTATAAGTATTGCCCTTTTGCCTCGGACTTCCATAAATAGCAGCTATTTTATAATCTTGTAGCCTTTCCATATACACCTTTCTGGCCTGTCCGGACCCGTCTGATACCAATAATGGCACAAAATCATATATAATCTATTATTTTTTTTAGGATTAGGCAAATAATAAAAGAAGGGATCCCGGGAAAATAACCGGATCAGTAATAGTTATTAAGCAGTTTGTTTATATCGACATCGCTTATTATATGCTCTACCAGGGGTTTTCTTTCTATCTGCTTGAGACCGTCTTCATAAGTAGGTCTTTCTGTCATGAAAAATATACCTGTAGGGATCTTTTCTGTTTCCAGGGCTCTTTCAAAGGCCTGGCACCTGTCATCATTTTTGTAATCCCTGTCATCTTCCAGCCTGTAGATATTTTCCCTGTAATACCTGTATGTGTCTATCTTATTGAAAGTGACACAGGGCTGCAGCACATCCACAAATGAAAAGCCCTTATGCTTTATGGCCTTTTTTAATATTTCCTGCAGCTGTGAAGGGTCTCCGGCAAAACCCCTGGCAATAAATGTAGCTCCGGAGGCAATTGCCAGGGCAATAGGATTTACCGCCGTCTCCAGCACCCCCGAGGGTGTGGATCTTGACTTAAACCCCTGCCTGCTTGTAGGTGAAGCCTGCCCGGTCGTAAGTCCGTATACCCTGTTATCATGCAATATATTTATGATATCTATATTCCTGCGGCAGGCATGTATGAAGTGATTGCCGCCTATCCCCATACCGTCCCCATCTCCGGTAACTGCCAGGACAGTCATCCTGTGGGCGGCCAGCCTGGCACCGGCAGCAACAGGCAGTGTCCTTCCATGCAGTGAGTGAAAACTGTAAGTCCTAAGGAAGTTTGCTCCATTGCCGCAGCATCCAATGCCGTATACCATGAGTATCTGATGCGGATGGAGTTTTAGTTCTACAAAGACCTTTTTAAGAGAGTTCCATATTCCGTAGTTGCCGCAGCCCGTACACCATGTGGGCCTCCTGGAAGTATTAAAATCATCAGGCTTCAGGATATATGCGGATTTTTTATTATCACCGGCCATAGGGCCTCCGTTTATATCTTTTTAATGCTGTTTATGATCTCTTCCGGCAAAAACTGCCTGCCGCTGTATTTAAGTATCTTATTCATTATCCTGTGCCCTGTATTCATGGCAATAAGCTTGGATAATTGTGATGTCTTATTATTTTCGATCACCACATTCATATTGGCTTCTTCCAGGTATTTTTCCGTCATCTCATGCTCAAAAGGATAAAGGTGGTTAAAATGGATTAAATTTATTCTTTTTTCTTTATGGTTAAGTATTTTCATGGCTTCCAGGACCGGGCCCTTGCATGAACCCCAGCTCCACAGAGTGATATCAGCACTGGCAGGACCATATTTCCTGGGAGGGGGTATCTCTGTCATCAGACTGCCGATCTTCCGGAACCTTTTATCAGTCATCATGCGGCGGTTATGTCCGTCTTCAGCGGTAAACCCGTACTCATCATGTTCATCACTGTTTGCTATATGGACACCTTTTTTGAGTCCCAGTACGGGCCTGGGAGATACTCCGTCGCTGGTATCCTTATACCTGAGATATCCATCCGGTATCCTGCTGTCACTGGTAATAAGGTTTTTCCTCTCTGTCTTTATTTTCCTGGGATCAAGGGACCCACATGTGAAATGACTTTCTGAAAGATATTTATCCAGAAGTATTATCACCGGTATCTGGTATTTCTCGGCAATATTGAAAGCTTTTCCCGTAATATTGAAACACTCTTCCGGATCGCCCGGAGCCAGGACAACTCTCAGGAATTCACCTTGGGATGCAAACAGGGAAAAAAGCATATCCCCCTGCTCGGTCCATGTGGGAAGGCCGGTTGCAGGTGCAGGCCTCTGGCACAGGACTAAAACCAGCGGAGTCTCTGTCATGGCAGAGCTTCCCAGGCTCTCGGCCATAAGCGAGAAACCGCCGCCGGAAGTGGCCGCCATAGCCCTGGCCCCGGCGAAAGAAGCTCCTATGGCCATATTTATGACAGCTATCTCATCTTCGGCATGCTTGACAACAATGTTGTATCCTTCTTCTGCGGCCGCGAAAGAATGGAGGATAGATGATGCAGGAGTCATGGGATAAGCGGCATAAAACTTACATCCTGACCTTACCCCGGCCAGGAATACCGCATCATTCCCGGTCAGGAGCAGGCGGGGGGCAGGTTTTACTATTTCCAGTTCATATGCCTTTATTCCCAGTTTTTCCCTTACATACTTATATCCAAGTTCAAGTGCCTTTAGATTGGATATTGTGACTTTTGCCTCCTTCTCCCGGAACGCTTCTGTTATGGCATCCCTTACAGCCTGGAGGTCATGACTCATAAGGGCCATGGAAGCGCCTATGGCAATATTGTTTATAGTGACCTGGGGGAGCCCCTGTTCACTGATTATGCGGCGGAAAGGTACCGGTATATATTTTATGTCCTTCCTTATATTATTGCTTTTTTCCTGCTTGCCGGTCTCTCCCTCATATATTATATGGCCCCCATAAGCTACCTCTTCCTGATGAAGTCCTATGGTCTCATGGTTAAGTGCGGCCAGGATATTGATGTCGTGATTTACTGAATATATCGGTTCGCAGCTGATCCGGGAGCTGAAAGTATTATGGCCTCCCCTTATAAGGGAAGGGTACTCGATATTATCTATGACAAAATAACCTTTTTTGGAGAAAGACCTGGAGAATATATTACCTGACGTCAGGATACCATATCCGGCTTCTCCGCCTATCCTCCAGGTTATATTCGTTACTTTCATATGAGTAACTTCTGTGATTAATTCACCATATCTAATGATAATATTTCAAAAGCTTATTATCAATATCATTTATTGGCAAACATCCAGGCAGCGACTTTTTAGTCTCCCGGTATCCTTTCCTTTACTTCATCCAGTACGACCTCACAGGAGATGAATTTTACTTTGCTTCCGTTTTGTCCCATTTCTCCGAATCAATATGTTCCTTCATCATATTTCCTTCATCCAGGAAAGATATGAGCCGTTTAAAAGCTTTACGTCACCAAAACCCTCATTTGCCAGTATTCTCAGGGCCAGGTAAGCCCGGTATCCAGTCTTGCAGTATATGATTATCTCCTTATCCTTATCCAGTTTTTCCAGGTTGTGCCTCAGTTCGTCGACATAGATATGCATGGCCCCCTGTATGTGACCGGCAGTAAATTCTTTTTCACTCCTTACATCAAGCAGTATGGAGCCTTCCGGGATACCTTTTTCCTTGAGTCCGGGGATATCCACAAATCCTACCTGCCCTTTTTTAAGGTTTTCACCTATCATCCCCAGGATATTGAGGGCGTCCCTTGCCGATCCATAAGCGGGCTGGTAACTCAGGTCCAGCTCAGCCAGCTGGCGGATATCCATGCCGCTGCCTATAGCGGAAGCTGCGATATCTATTCTCTTGTCTATTCCATCCTTTCCTATTGCCTGCATCCCCAGGAGCCTTCCCGTACTTTTTTCATAGACTGCCAGGCAATGCATGAGCTCTGCGCCGGGGTAATATCCGGCATGGGAATTATAATGGAGTTCAATATATGCAGGATCATGTCCTGAGACTTTTGCTTCCCTGTAACCCAGGCCTGTCTTTCCTATGGCAATATCCAGGATCCTTATCATAGAGGTTATATTGCTTCCGGAAAAAACTTCACTGCCGCCGGCTGCATTGTAGCCGGCAGTCCATCCCTGGCGGTTGGCAATCGAGGCAAGATTATAGGAACGCAGTTCTCCGGAGACAATATTCCTGCACTGGCAGCAGTCCCCCGCAGCAAAAATATCTTCAATACTGGTCCCCATGGACATGTCTACCTCTATAGCTCCGGAATCACCGGTCTTAATGCCGCATTCCCGGGCAAGCCCTGTATTCGGCCTTACTCCAATACCGAAAAATACCAGGTCAGCCTTCAGTTTCTTTCCGCCCCTGGTCTCTACGGAATTTACCAGGCCGCTTTTATCCCTTACCAGCCGGGCCGCCTCTTCCTGTTTAAATATCGCGACATCCATGCTGTCAAGATAGTTTTCAAGGTATTCTACTATCTCCCTGTCGAATGCAGGCAGCAGCTGGTCCATCTTCTCAACTATGCTGACCCTGTAGCCATATTCCACAAAAGCTTCTATAAGCTCCAGGCCGATAAAACCTCCGCCGATTATGACCGCGCTTTTCTCTCTGCCTTTATTGTCCCTGCCCAAGTAGCCCTTGAGCTTTATACTGTCTTTTACTGTCTTTAAAGTAAAGACATTTTCTGCATCACAGCCTTCGAGCGGTATCCTGACAGGATCTGAACCAGTAGCCAGTATTAGCCGGTCATAGCTGTCCTGGAACCGGTTTCCGCTTTTTAGGTCCCTTATCAGGATCACTTTATCCTCCGGGATTATCTTTTGCACTTCATGCCTGGTCCTGACATCTACATTGAACCTTTTTGCAAAATGTTCAGGAGTGTTTATCAAAAGTTTGTTTATTGACTTTATCTTGCCCGACACAAAATAAGGAAGGCCGCATGTCCCATAGGATATATATTTATCTTTCTCATAAAGTACTATTTCCAGCCTCTCATCCATCCTCCTGCACTTGGCTGCGGCTGCAGTTCCGGCAGCTATGCCGCCGATTATTATTATCCTTTTTTTCCCGGTCATCTCGTCTCCCTGATGGCTGTCCCGTTATTTTATTTTCTAAAACCTGGCTCTCTTGAGACGCAGTGAATTGCTTACTACGGATATGCTGCTGAAGGCCATAGCCCCTGCCGCAAAGATCGGGCTGATCTGTATACCGAAAAATGGATAAAGGACTCCCGCTGCTACCGGTATAAGCAGTATATTGTAAAAGAAGGCCCAGAAAAGGTTCTGCTTTATGATCCTTACCGTCCGCCTGGAAAGGCTTATTGCATTAAGGACTCCCTGCAGGTCTCCTCCGGTCAGTATTATCTTGCCTGACTCTATGGCTATGTCAGTCCCGGTCCCCAGGGCTATGCCCATATCCGACTGGACCAGTGCCGGGGCATCATTAATCCCGTCTCCCACCATGGCCACCATCTCTCCGCTTTCCTGGAGCTCTTTTACCCGGTCGGCTTTCTGGCCGGGAAGGACTTCGGCATATACTTTGTCAATACCGGCCCGGGAAGCTATTGCTTCTGCGGTAAGCCGGTTATCTCCTGTTATAAGGACTACTTCCAGCCCTATCTCCTTAAGGCCTGACACGATGTTTCCCGCATTGGGCTTCAGGTTATCAGCCATCGATATTATGCCTGCTGCAGTCCCGTCTACCGCCACATATACTGCAGTCTCTCCCCCGGAGGATATCTCTTCCGCCATATGCCCGAAGGGCTGCATTCGGACACCCTCTTTCTCCATCAGCAGCCTGTTTCCTTTCAGCAGCCTGTGCCCGCCTACTTCTGCGGCAATTCCCTTCCCGGCATAAGACTTAAATCCGGAAGGCTGCTGGAGCTTTATGCCGGATTCTTCCGCCTTTTCAACTATGGCTTTACCCAGGGGATGTTCCGAGTGCAGTTCTGAGGAAGCTGCCAGAAATAGCAGCTCCTCCTTATCCTTTACGGGAGAACTTTCCAGTACCAGGACTTTCCTGACCCTGGGCTTGCCCTCTGTCAGGGTGCCTGTCTTGTCAAATACTATGGTAGTTAGCCGGTGGGCTATCTCCAGGCTGCGAGCATCCCTTATGAATATACCGTTCTCAGCTCCCTTACCAGTTCCCACTATTATGGCAGTTGGAGTTGCCAGGCCCAGAGCACAGGGACAGGCGATTATAAGGACTGCTACAAACCTTATCAGGGAATTGGCAGCAGACGGCTGCGGCCCCAGGAAAAACCACAGCAGGAATGTAAGCACGGCTATGCCTATTACTCCCGGTACAAAATAGCCTGCGACCTTGTCTACAAGTCTCTGTATGGGAGCTTTGGAAGACTGGGCATCCTCCACCATCTTTATTATCATGGCCAGGAAAGTATCAGATCCGGTACGAGTCACCCTGAATTTGAATGAACCGCTCAAGTTGACAGTGGCTCCTGTTACCTCGTCGCCCATGCTTTTTTCTACCGGTATGGATTCTCCAGAAATCATGGATTCATCTATGGAAGGGCTGCCTTCGGTTATTATCCCGTCCAGGGGTACTTTTTCACCAGGCCTTACCAGGACCACCTCTCCTTTCTCTACTGAATCGATGTCAACCTGTACCTGCCTGCCGTCCCTGATCACGGTAGCCTGCCTTACCTGGAGGTCCAGCAGTCTTTTTATCGCTCCGGATGCCCTGGACCTTGCCCTGGTCTCAAAATACCTTCCCAGAAGTATGAGTACTATTATCATGGCTGCAGTATCAAAATATATATATGTCTCTGTTCCAGTGCCGCTGAGTAATCCAGGGAAAAATGTGACTATCGTGCTGTATATGAATGCAGAAAGGGTCCCTACTGCAATAAGGGTATTCATATCGGCAACCCTGTATTTGAATACAGAAACCAGTCCGCGGTAGAACTGCGCCCCTATCCAGAACTGTACCGGGCAGGCAAGTATGAATATTATTATATTCCTGGTCTCTGGAGTCAGGCGTGTTAGACCCGGTATAAGGTTCATTGATCCCAGCATTATAATAACTGCCAGGACCGCGCCGATTATCAATTTGCGCAGCAGGACTTCAGCCCTCTTTTTCTCATAATGCTGTTTTTTAGCCTGGATAAGCAGCCTGTTGGAAATGCTCATATTTATCAGGTCAGGAGTTCATATCCCAGATCTTTGACAATACCTGCGATAGCCTTGATATCTATTATCTCATCATCATAGCTGATAGCTACGCTTTCCGAAGCAAAATTCACATTTACCTCCCCTATTCCCCGGGTCTTTTCAAGGACTTTCTCTATTTTCCTCACGCATGCAGCACATGTCATCCCCAGGAGCGGATATGTCTGTCTCTGCTCTGGCATATTGGCCTCCTTTATCTATTTTGACCTTTTTATGGCGCCTGCGGGACAGGAAGATATGCATTTATTACATCCGGTACACATATTTATGACTATATAGGGTGTCTCAAAAGGTGCTTCCTGTTTTAACACTTTTTTTTCACAGACCTGCATCGCCCTGCAGATGCCGTCTTTGCAGTAGCTAAAATCACATTTGCCATAATCGATGGATGCGCTTTTCCCCGCCATTAAAAGCAACCTTCCGGCCGGATGCCGGATATAAAATACAGCCCCGGCACATCGCCGCATACCCATTGGAAAGCATTATTGCATGGCGCCATCCCGAAGCTGTATTAATCTCTTATTTCTTGGAGACGACTTCTTTCTGCTCGGTGACTATCTTTTTTATAAGTTCCATCTCTTTTTCCGTAAAATCCCTTACCTTATTATAGCCGTCAAGGATATTGTCTACTATCTCGCCGTATTTCTCCCGGCTCAGGTTCTTGATCTTACCGGCCTGGGCTTCCGCTTTGTCCTTCACATCAATTGCCGCTTTCCTTATGTCAGCCCTCAGTTCTTCGCCAGTCTTGGTTGTCAGGAACATCGCTGTCCCCGCTCCTGCCACAAAACCGATCGCCATCCCTACAAAAATACCTTTCAAAGTATTGGAGTCATTATCGCTCATCTTGGTCCCCCATCTTCCATTATTATGTTTAATGATCTCTCAGGTATATTATACAAACTGTTTTAAATAATATAAAACATATATTAATATCCTATTAAAAACATAGGTGCGTGTCCAATAAAACTGTTATAATATATGATCTTTTATTGATTTAAGCCTGGTTTAATATTTAAATATGATATATGGGACTCTATGAATACAATAAAAAACCCGTAGTCAGCGGCAGCTATAGCATCTCACTGTCTGAAGCAATGCAGGGCATCATGGTCTATGACCTTTCTTTTCCCTCGCCCTGTGCTACAGATATTAAAGAAAATGATACAGTACATGCCCGTATATTCCAGAAAGATGAAGGCTCCGGAGTGATGCCAAAAGCCTCGGAAGAGATGCTTATACTAGTGCATGGTTTTGCCACACGAAACCTGGAAAATTATAATGATTTTGCTTCCTCCATGGCAGAAAAGGGCATGGCAGTTATTTTTATAAATCTTCCGCTGCATCTTAAAAGGACTCCGGCAGGTGAGTCCAGCGGCAAGCGCCTGATCGGTTTTGATGATATCCAGACCCTGGACTTCTTTCACCAGGCGGTAGTAGACATAAGACGGCTCATAGATATCGGCCTGGCTATCTTAAAACCTGAAAGGATATATTTATGCGGTATCAGTATGGGCTGCATGGTATCCGCTCTGGCGGCGGCTTTTGATGAAAGGATAGACAGAGCTTGCCTTCTTATTGGAGGGGGGAACTGGGAAGAGATACACTGGAAAGGTATTTTGAGATATATACTCAAAGGCGACTGCTCCAAAAACAGCACCGAAAAAAAACGGACTGAATGCAGGAAGGCCTACAGGGAATTCCCCGCATTCCTGGAAGAATTTAAAAAAACCGGAAAAAATGGATTGACTGCCGGTCTTGAGGGTCTGGATAGCTTAAAGGATGTCACTCCCAAAGCATGTTTTCTCTGCGACCCCATGGCATTTGGCCATATGATCGACCCCCGGAAGATCCTTATGATAAATTCCAGGCTGGATATATATTTTTCCAGAAGATCTTCCCAGTATCTCTGGAAGGAACTGGGGAGACCGCAGATCATCTGGGTCAATAAACTCCACTCAAGTAAAATATTGAGAAACATGGAGCTGCAGGAGACTATTTCCGGTTTTTTCAGAAAATAATTGAGCATTTCAGGTGTTTACTTCTTTTTGCCGCCGAATCCAAGGCGGTTAAGTATCATATCTGCCGCGAATGAATACCTTGGCTCAATAGCGCCCCGGGGACACATCTCTGCGCAGCAGAAGCACCTTATGCATTTGGACCTGTCAATATCGACCTTTTTGCCGTCATATTTTACAGCCTTGACTGGGCATACTTGCTGGCAGGTCAGGCAGCCGTCACATCCGGGCGGATCTGCATATGGATAGGGATTAAGGGCATTCCTGACAAACGGCACTATATACTTTGAGGCAAATCTATTCTCCACCAGTCTTTTCTGGCCTGCTGTCCTGGGAAGGATGAAGTCATCCAGGATAACATCTTCCAGTTTCTCCCCCATTATCTTTATTTTATCCCAATCATAGCCGCTGACCCCGTTTTCCTTCAAAGCTTCCATGAATGGATTAAGGTCTTCATCCAGTCCTGCTATCCTTCCCATGACCTTATCCATGACAAGGGCATCTTGAGATACCAATATAAGCCCTATTTGTCGGGGTGTGCCTGACCTGCCGGGGCCGTCGCCCTCCATACCCAGTATGCCGTCCATGATGTTAAGTGCCGGCTTGACCAGGCTGCAAAGATCTATCAGCATGCCGGCAAAATCGTCCAGCTTCTCATATCTCAGATGATAACCCACCTTGGTAAAGCCGGGTACTGCCCCAAACATATTCTTTACCGCTCCGGTTATGCCGGTAAGATTGTGGGTCTTGAACTTGGGCAGGTTGATTATTATATCTGATTCCAGTATTGGTTTTATTATTTCGATCTTCTTGAGGAACATTCCTTCCGGATTGGAGACTGTAGAATATTCTGTAGAGTAATTAAGCCGGCAGCCTGTCCTTTCTGCCATATCCGCCAATCCCGATTCCGCATACATGCGGCGTAAGCCTTTCTCTGTATATGGTACAGCCGGCGAAAAACTGTCTGCTATCACTATATCCCGGGGCCTTCCTGTGATTTCCGAGACCAGCTCTACCACAGCTTCCACAAAAACAGGATGAGTTGTTATAGCCTGCTCCGGGGGTGCCGCCAGTAGAAGATTTGGTTTTATACATATGCTGCCGGCATCCGGCAATATATCCCTGATGCCTCCGATTATGTCCAGACTCTGCCCTATGGCCCGCTTTATGGATCTCCTGTCGTATCGGGCGCACCTGTGTATTGATATCCTGAAGCTATCTTCCATTGTCTTTTTCTATCATCGCCAGGTGTTTGATATCCTTCCACTCATGGCCCAGTATTTCAGCGCCTTTTTTGTCTGCTTCAAGTGCATCATAGCTGCCTAATATCACATTCTTGTAAGGTTTGCAGTGCCTTCCGCCTGCCAGGTGGCTTCCCTGCTGCCCCAGCCTGCCGTCTATGATGCTCAATCCTATATCCATATACCTGGCCAGATCATAAACTGCGCTATCTACTCCCACCCTATGCACATCGCTCCTCCTGTAGCTCCAGTAATTTCCATAATGCTTTTCCGGCAACAGACCGATGAGGTTTTTTAAAGAAAGCGTTACCCCGGTTATGGAGTGGTCCTTGAGTGTTGGAACAGAGATAAGGAAGCTGTCAAAAATTATGCCTGGGAGAAATATTTCCTTATATGCCCTGGCTCTCTGATCTGTCAGCTTCACCAGCCCTATATTGTCTACATCCATAAGTTCCAAATCCAAAGACATAGCCATTTTTTCATATCCAAGTGCGCTGTAGGCCCGGGCAGTCTCACAGCCTCCGGAGCCCTCAAGGATGATTATTTTCTTGCCGGGGATCTTTTCCCTTATATACCGGGCTGCTGCCTCAACACACCTGACATCAGTGGTGCATGGCGGAGGAGCATCCTGCAGCAGGTTGGGCTTTATTATTACCCTTTTTATATTTTCCAGCCTTTTTGCCAGTTCCAGCTCATCCAGGATGGAAAAAACAGTATCGCGATAATCACTGAATTCCCGGATAATCACTTCGGACATATTCCGGTTTCCCTTACATTTATTCATCTTTCATCTGATCTATCAGCTGCTTTTACTATTCCCATGATCATCTTTATAAACCGCACCAGTATGCCTATGCCGATACCGATGCATATTATGATAAGTACTGCTGTTACAATGGGATTTAGTATACCGGTAAGATCATTTCCTGGCATAACCGAAAAATCAAAGGGGAATATGACCAGAAGCGATATGACAGCTGCCAGGCCAAACATGTCCATGATTATCTGTATCACCTGCCTGAAGAAATATCCGTCGTAAATTATGAGTATTATATTGCCGATTATGGAAGCCAGCAGCGCCATGACTGCTATAGGCAGCCACCTGTCAAAATCCTCCGTAAGCATGGGGTATCTTGCCCAGGTGCCGTCTACATTGTTATAGAAGGCTATATACTGGCTGTAGTAATATAAGAATACCAAAAAAAGCGTCCCGAAGAATATGGAAAATGCATATCCTGTTATCCTTCCGCCCCTGGTCTCCTTGAAGTATCTGTCGATCTTATCTCCCGCTTTTTCCATCTTCTGGCCCAGTTCCCTGCCGGCTTTATCTGCCCTGCGGGAAAACTCCTCCACCTTATCATCTATCTTTTTTTCCCATTCATCTTTTTTTTTATCCCCTGCCTTCTGGTCCTCTTTATCGCCTTCCCTGAAATATTCAGATACGCTATTGCCGAATTCCCTGGCAGCCTGGCCTACACCCCTGAATTTCTCTTTTACTTCTTCATCCTTGAACCGGCTTCCAAACTGTTTTGCCGACTTTGATGCGCTTTCACCGAATTCTCTGGCCTTTTGTTTAAGTTCGGGATCGTCAAAGATCTTGCCTACAGCATCACCGAACTCTTTTACCAGTTCGCCAAAGCTCTCAGCCGGATTCTTGCTTTTATTTTCTGCCATCAGAACCTCCTTTTAAGATCATACGGCATATGTGACAAAGTAATGAGAAAACAGTTCATTGATATCTTATTAGATATTTGTGAAATAATCCATATTTAAGGCAGTTGCAGTTTCTGAAAATCTGGAAAATGCTCCCCATTCTGCAAGCTGTCCCTCCATGGGCGCATACCGGCTCAGCTGATGCGATGAGAGTAAAAGCATATCTTATACCCAGGCCCCCTATCTTTCAAATGTGCCGTATCAGAAAGACCGAATATACAAAAATATTTTTAAAGAGATTTCTTGATAATTTTATAACTGTTCGTATTTTGGTTGCCGGATGATCAAAAGGATAAAACAAATTTGGCCCCGCAGGCGCAAATCTGTTAAAATGATAAAAATTTAATTACAGCAAATGGGGCCCATAAAATGAGACCAGAAGGTTTTGTGATAAAATCAGGCGGAAATCTGGAGAAGATAGATCCGGAAAAGATAATAAATTCCCTGGTAAGATCCGGAAGCACCAGAAAACAGGCTGAAAAGGCTTATGACAGTATTAAAGATAAAATACAGGATGGTACCACCACAGAAGAGATCTACAGGATGGCACATGATTTTCTGGACAGCATGGAACATAGGCTGGCAATAAGGTATTCTCTTAAAAAAGCTATGATGGACCTGGGGCCCCAGGGTTTTATATTTGAAAAATATATCGCAAGGATACTTTCTTCTTATGGGTACAGGATAGAAGTAGGCCAGACCATAAGAGGATGCTGCGTCGACCATGAAGTCGATGTGGTGGCTGTAAGTGATAATCTGGTATTTTTGTGCGAGTGTAAATATCATAATCACCGGGGGACTTATTCCAATGTAAAGACAGCGCTATATGTGCATGCCAGGTTTATGGATATCGAAAAAGCATATAAAAAACACCCTGGTGAGAAAAACCATTACCAGGGATGGCTGATCACCAACACAAAGGCTACCGGGGATGCTATAAAGTACGCATCCTGCGTCAAGATGAAAATACTTGCCTGGCAGTACCCTGAAGAAAGAAACCTTCAGTACTATGTCGAGCATAAAAAGCTTTATCCTGTGAGCATCCTTCCCGGTATAAATAAAAAGAACAGAATAAAACTTTTTTCATCAGGCATCATCACGGTCCAGGACCTTGTCTCGCTGGATGCAGAAGAGATCATGGAGCTCCTCTCTATAGATCAAAATTTGACGTCAAAGATAATCGAGGAGGCAGAGCTTCTTCTAAAGGGATAAAGCCCGCAGTACTGCAGGCTTTATTATGAAAATAACTATTTTACCTTGATCTTTATTTTAAAAAAGGAGCTTTTTTTACCAGCCTGGTATTGCTCCACCATTTACCCAGCCCGGCCCACTGTTCTTCTCTCTTAAAACCGAATCCTATTATTTGCAGTATTAATAAATATACAAGGTGTTCATCCATAAGGAAAAAATTATGTTCCTTGGGCAAGACTGCTGACCACATAAGAAGCATCAGTAGTCCACCGGCAACGGCAGCTATCCTCAAACCTATACCCAGTATAAGTGCCATACCTACAAATAAAAGACATAGCATAAACAGCCAGTCGACAACCGCAGTTCCTCCAATACTGTTATATATTTGTGAAAATGGTCCCGTCGATCCGAATTGAAGAAATCCTGCAGTAGGAGATCCTCCCCTTATCCATGCAGCTTCAGGAGCTGTTGTATACCCCAGACCAAAAAGTTTGTCAAAAAAAGGCCAGATAAGCAGTAATCCCAGCACCCATCTCAGAAGTGTCCTTACTATTCTCATAGATCTATTTCCTTTCTTTAATTACTACTAATTCCATAGAATTTATAGGTATTTTACTTCTGTTCTCATCATTTTGCAAATACTTGGTTAAAGAATAACGGCATGTATAATATATATATCAATAATAAAGACAGGGGAAAAAGTGATCAGAAGACTTAGAAGGAGAATAAGCAAGCGAAGCGAAAAGAAGATAATGGAGACCATAATCGTGGTCCTTTTATCCATATTCACTGCATTTATAGCCTTTTATGCCATGCGCCTGGGAAGGTTTTCCAGCCTTATAATATTCGCCCTGGGGTTTATTCCGGTGCTTATAGCATATTTTTTGAGGATAGACCTTAAAAGGATGCTTCCAGACATAATATTCGGCCTGATAGACAACCTCATACTTATCATACCGGCAATAATCGGAGCAGAACTGTTCGGAGCAGCCGGGGCCCTGGCAGGAGCAATAGTAGGGAATGCCATATCTGATGCAGTAGCTGGTTATTTTGAAGGAAATCTGTCAGAATTCCTTCATTCCAAAGGAATTGATGCAACCAGGACAGTCCTGGGGTCATCCCTGGGAAAGATGAGCGGGTGTCTTGTAATAGGCATCTTCCTTATATTTTTCTGACATACTGCTGGCATATTCGTATTACTTGCCGGCGAGCTTTGCGGTGAGCCGGCAGTAGTCACTCAGCTCCTGGTCATCAAGAGCTTCAAATATGGGGCATATTTTTTTCATGCTTTTTTCCAGCTGCAAAAATGATTTCCTGGAAAGGGTTATCTTCTGCACCCTCCTGTCTTCACAACTTCTTTCCCTTACCAGGAACCCTTTTTTAACCAGCCCGTCCACTATCTGGGTAGCTGCGCTGCTGGTTATGTCCAGAAGTCCAGCCAGCTCCTTGATGCTGATCCTTTTTTGCTTACTGACATGGTTTAGCACCTGCCACTGTGAATATGTGAGGGGAATATGTTTTAATGGAAGGCTCATACTGGAAGCTATCTTCTGCCTTAAAATATATATATTCTCGAATATCTTTCCTATTACCTCATCCCTGTTTTCCATTTTTCTTTCCCTATTCATATCTTAAAGCGTCGATAGGATTAAGCCTTGCCGCCCTCATCGCCGGATATATGCCGAAGAAAAGCCCTACTACGGTTGAAAAGCTTAAGGCGATTATTATAGGCATGGCAGTAATGCTTGTATCAAGGACCGTAAAATTGTTTAAGACAATAGAGATGAGCACGGCGAAAAGTATCCCTAATATGCCTCCAGTAATGCTGAGGACGATACTTTCCACCAAAAACTGGACCAGGATATCCCTGTTCTTTGCCCCTATGGCCTTCCTGACTCCGATCTCCCTGGTCCTTTCCGTTACAGAAACCAGCATGATATTCATTATACCGATGCCGCCCACCAGAAGGGATATGCTGGCGATCCCGGCTATTACAACCGTAAATATGCCGGTAATGGTGCTTACTACATCCAAAAGCTGTGTCTGATTTCGCACCCTGAAATCATTTTTCTCCCCTATCCTTATTCCCCTGCTCCGCCTCAGTATCTTCTCTATCTCTTCCGTAGCATCATCTATCGATTCTTCATTTATGCTCTGGGTCAGTATCATGTCATAGGAGCCTTCTCCAAATAACTTCGATTGGGCAGTGGTGACGGGAACGGATACTACATTGTCCTGGTCGTTTCCGAATGAGTCTGTCCCCCTCGGCTCCAGGATGCCTATTACTTTGAAATTCTGGCCATTTATCTTTATTATCTTACCTATGGGATCTATATTATTAAACAGCTTTTTTACAACTGTCTGGCCTATGACAGCTACATTGGCAGAACTTGATAAATCTCCCCGGTTATAGAAACTTCCCCTCTCAATATCCATATTATAGAGTTCCAGCCCATTCTCAGTAGATGAATATATCTGGGGCTGGGTATTCTTGTTAAGGTATGATGCCACTCCCCCGCCGAATACAACGGGTGCCACTTTAGTGACCAGCTCCGCCTCCCTTTCAATTGCCCTTACATCATCAGGCCCCAGTTCGGCACTATCTCCGGCAAACATCATCTGCGGCCCCATCATCTGCTGCTCTTCCTCGGGATTCCCCGGCGATATTATTATAAGGTTTGAGCCGATATCCTGGACGCTGCTTATAACAGACTCCTGGGCACCGGTCCCTATGGAAAGCATGGCCACGACAGCGCCCACCCCTATTATAATGCCCAGCATGGTCAGGAAAGACCTTGTCTTGTTTAAAAAAAGCGAACTGAATGCTATCTT
>CAYPXQ010000028.1:0-2629 GCA_964414685.1 uncultured Actinomycetota bacterium | reverse complement strand
CCAAATATGTTTCTCATATGGTCCATGGCTGCCCTGTGATCCCTTTCATCCAGGCCTTTTACTGCTTTTTCGATAATATCAACCTTATAACCCCGCATGACTGCCTCCACGGCTGTATACTGCACACTGATATTTGTGATAGTCCCGGTAAACATCAGCCAGTTGACTGAAAGTTTTTTTAATATCTCCTCCAGCAAAGTCTCCCGGAATCCGGAAAATGAGCTTTTCCTTACCAGGATATCCGTACCCTCCGGCCTCAGTTCTTCAATTATATTGGCGCCGTGGCTGCCTTTTACAGCATGCGGGGGAAACAGCCTGAATTCCCTGTCGTCTTTTTCATGGCAGTCACAAAGGTATATGATAGGATAGGTCTCTTTGCGGGCTTTTTCCATCTGTTCTTTGATGGGGTCGATTATTTCCCTTATACCGGGAACCGCCATGGGAGAATCATCATTTACGAAATCATTTAATAGGTCGACTATCATCAAAGCTTTTTTTGGCCGGGCCAAGACATTCTCCTTTTAGGCAGTCCCGCTTTTTCCGGGATCTATTTTAGTCGTTATTCCGATATCAATAAAAGTTGAAATATATATTAATAATAACATACAAAGCTTTGTTTTTGTAAGGCCGTGGCAGAGATGACTGGTATCAAACTGGTCACTGATCAGAGGAAGCAAAGTGATGAAGCATCATTTATCACCGGCCAGGATATTGCCATTGATGGAGGCTTTTGCGTGGGGATGCGGTTTGAATAGGTGTAAATAATAATTTTTTTAATTCATTCAGCCAGGTCCTTCTTCATCCTTACATGACTTATATTTCCGAATAGGGACCCAGCTTCACCAACTTTTATATACCCGTTTTTTTCGTAGAAGCCGATGGCCGATTCACGGGAATTCAATATAATATACCTGGCGCCGCGGATCTTGGCCCTCTTTTCCAGACCTGAAAGCAGGCTGCTGCCTATGCCGGAATTACGACAGCAGGGATCTACTGCCATAAACCTTATCTGGGCTTCATCTCTCGAATTAAAATGAGCCCTGCCCGCGGCCGCCGGCATCTTTTGACCATAATAAGCCATGAGATGGATAGACATTTCCTCCAGGTCGTCTTTTTCGCTCCCCCTGGGCTGGCCATGGGGCTGCCGCAGCACTCTCCATCTCAGGTCATAATAATCCCGAAACTGGTCTTTAGTCCCTGGCTCTATTATAATTACCTGCATTTTTGCTGACTCCAGTTTATTTTCCCGCCCTGTATCTCAGGTCTATTTCTTCTATCTTCTTATCGATGCCCTTGAGGCTGTCTATTATGGCATTGATCATATTCTTTACTATTTTCTGAACAAATTCATTAAGCACCACCGGCCGGTTATTTATATACAGGTCTATTTCCTGGACGCTGTAAGGCTTTATAAATTCCAGCTCCAGGAGGTCGGCAATTTTTTTTATCTCATATTTCCCGTAGAAGTTAAGACTGTTATCAGCCTCGCCTTCTCCAACAACTGCTATTATCTCATCCTCCCGGTAAGGTTCTGTCTCAAGTTTCGGGTCATTTTCCTTAAGGATTATGATCTTGGGATATTTTCCCAGCTTATATCCCTCTATGATCACAATGTCCATGTCGCTATATACATCGGCGATTATCCTGTCCAGGTCCTGGCTGTCATCAAGGTCCCGGACGATGCCTATCCCGTCATCGGTGAAGACACCTCCCACTATGCTTCCGCTCTGCTTTAACCGATACGAGTCTTTGCCCTCGCTGTCCATCTCAAAGGAATGTGACGTATGCTTTAATGTCCCTACCCTATATTTCCTCCTGGAAAGTTCCTTTACCAGTGCCTCTATAAAAGTTGTCTTTCCACTTTTGACCAGTCCCACTACTGATATTATCGGTACCATATGCCTCTACCCCCTTTTCCAGTAAATGTTCATACTCCTGTATATCCCCGGGGAGGTTGATATTAAAAAAATTGTAAATATCTATCCCCTGGCGTTTAAGATCCCTTATCCCGATCCACCTTACATCCATCATGCCCAGCATATCAGAGATCTTATAGAACCCGTTCTTAATGCTTTCTTCTATTATTTTAATACATTTTCTTGAATATATCCCACACAGAGCCTCTATACCCTTTCTGTTTTTGGTTATGACTGCGTCTGAAAATGGAAGGCTTGCAGCTTCGGCTATAAGGAACTCAAGAAGCCTGAATGATATAAAGGGCATGTCTGCCGCCAGTACCAGTCCGCGGCGGGATTTTATGTTTTTTAGTCCAGTGTAGATGCCGGCTATGGGGCCGATACTTCTGCCGCTCCCGGTTATGATATTATCATCTACAACCATTTTTACCGAGGGTCTTATATACTCCCGCGGTACATCCATGATCTTCAGATAATCCTTGAACTTTGAAAATATGGTTTCTATATATGCCCTGTTTTCCAGGCTGGTGCTTATTATTATTTCACCTGTAAAAAACCCCAGCTTTACCGCCTGCTCTATAAGGAGGGGGACCCGTCCGGACATTATCTTTATTTTATTGGGTCCGAATCTCTGGCTTTTGCCGCCGGCCAGGAGTATCCCGGAAAAATCCATGACCCTCAATGCCTGAAATGCCTCTTACCGGTAAATACCA
>CAYPXQ010000027.1:0-14552 GCA_964414685.1 uncultured Actinomycetota bacterium | reverse complement strand
AATCCATAGACCCTGCCGTACTTAAACTCACTTATTATCTTTTTCATACTGCCTGCATATACAGCATAAGACCTGTGGGAGGTAAAATGATACTCCTGCTGCCTGCACATGCCGCATCGTCCTTCCAGGGAAGCCGAAAGCGGTTTGCCGCAGCGGCTGCAGCTTTCCAGGCTGCTTATGGGTTTTATTCCGGCCATACATTCCGGGCAAAGACTGTCTGCCGAGATCTGTCCGCATACTGCACATACCGGCGGCATGGCCGCATCTTTCAGAAAGTTTATTATACTTGTCTTTAACAAATCAGGTTATATCTTATTCTTCCTCGGTATTTTTTCTGTCGATATCTATTATTTTATTGGACATTATCTTTACGGAAGGGTGTATCTTTATGCCGTCCTGGATAATGCTCCGGGAACCTATTACTGCTTTTTCCAGGACCGATGCATTGTCTTTTATCTCGGAACCATAGCCTATTATGGCTCCTATAAGCGATGCATCCTTTCCTATATATCCGCTTCCCCATTTGATGCCCCGGTAAAGTATCGCCCTTTCATCCACGATGGTATTATTGCCCAGGATTATGGGGCCGTACAGCTTGGCGCCCTTTTTTATAGTGCAGTCATCCCCTATGCATACGGGCGGTATTATGGTGACATCTTTCTGGATGCTGCAGTTCTTGCCTATCCATACCCCTTCTTCTAGCTTTTTACCGGCTATTTTTACATCTACCCTGCCTTCAAGTGCATCAAAATTACCCTGCTGGTATTCGTCCAGGCTTCCTACATCATTCCAGTATTGTCCATGCTTATATCCATAATATGGTATGTCTTTTTCAAGAAGGTCAGGGAACAGGTTTTTCCCGAAATCATAGAACTGGCCCCGGGGAGGCATAAACCTGAATACATCGGGTTCAAATAAATAGATGCCACTGTTGGCAAGATCTGACCTTGCCTCGCCGCTTAAGGGTTTCTCCTGGAATCCGGTTATCCTTTTGTCCCGGTCAAGGATGACTACTCCATACTGCGAAGTGTCTTCCACCTGGGTAAGGACCAGCGTGCCCACTCCCTTTTTTTCTTTATGGTATTCATAAGCGCCTGTAAGGTCTATGTCGGTAAGGGCATCGCCGGATATTATAAGGAAAGTCTGCCCTTCAAAAAAGTCCTCTACATTCTTTACTCCACCCGCTGTCCCCAGAAGTTCCTTCTCATAAGAATAGACTATATTGACTCCCCATTTGGACCCGTCCCCGAAATGGTTTTTTATCTCGTCGGGAAAATAATGGAGGTTGCATACTATATCCCTGAATCCATGTCTGGCCAAAAGGTTGACTATATGTTCCATAACCGGCTTATTTACTATGGGTGCCATAGGCTTGGATATAAGGTCGGTCAGAGGCCTGAGTCTTGTGCCCAGTCCTGCTGCCAGGACCATTGCCTTCTTGTCTGCCATGATATTTCTTTAAACCACCTTTTTTCTATTATCAAATATCTTTTTGATGTTTTTGTCAAATGGCGGATATATTGCTCCCGCTTCGGTCACGATAGCTGTAATATTTTCCGCCGGAGCCACGTCAAAAGCAGGGTTTCTCACCGGCATATAGTCAGGGATTATGGGATTTCCCAGGATTTCCCTCACTTCCTTTTCATCCCTCTGCTCTATGGGGATATCCTCTCCTCCGGCGGTATTTATGTCTATGGTGGAGACAGGCGCTGCTACAAGGAAGGGTATGCTGTAATACTTAGCCATTATCGACAGCCCCAGCGTGCCTATCTTATTGGCGCTGTCACCATTGGCAGCTATCCTGTCTGCCCCTACTACTACTGCGTCCACCTCTCCCCTGGACATATAATAACCGGCCATATTATCAGAGATTATAAAGAATGGTATGTTTTCCTGCTGCATCTCCCAGGCAGTCAGCCTGGCTCCCTGCAGGAATGGCCTGGTCTCGTCCACGATCACGTTTTCTATCCTGCCTGCTTTATGGAGGCTCCTTACAATGGCCAGTGCCGTACCATAACCCGATGTTGCCAGTGCCCCTGCATTGCAGTGGGTAAGGATCTTCAGCCTGCCCGGGATGCTTTCCAGGACTTTAAGCCCGTTTTCCCCCAGGAGGTAATTGGTCCTTAGATCTTCTTCCTCTATTATCTCTGCTTCCCGTAAAAGCTTTTCCCTGATGGCTTCAATATCAAGAAAGCTGTTTTCCCGGATCACCTTTTTCATCCTTTCCAGGCCCCAGAAAAGATTTACTGCAGTGGGACGTGTCCTGGAAAGCTCTTCTATCCTGTCATCCATAAAAGCCAGGAATTCTTCCCGGCCGGCACCTTCAAACTCCATGGAAGCTATGGCCGCACCGTATGCGGCTGTCACTCCTATGGCAGGGGCGCCGCGCACCACCATCTCCCTTATGGCCCGGCACACATCTGCCGTACTGGCGCACTTGAAATATACTTCTTCAAAGGGCAGCTTCCTCTGGTCTATGAGCTTCAGCACCGGTCTTTCCCATATCATGGTGCATACTTTGGAATCCCCGGAATATTTGCTTAAGTCCCCATTTCCCATGACCTCAGGTACTCCTCCTGTTCAGGTGTTAGTTTATCGATTTCAACTCCCATGCTCTCAAGCTTCAGCCGGGCTATTTCCCTGTCTATATCCTCAGGTACTACATATACCTTCTTTTCCAGCATCCCCCTGTTTTCATAGATATACCTGGCAGAAAGTGCCTGGTTGGCAAAGCTCATATCCATAACGCTTGCCGGGTGTCCTTCGGCCGCACCCAGGTTTACCAGCCTTCCCTGGGCCAGCACATATATCCTCCTGCCGTCATCCATGAGGTATTCTTCTACAAAGGGCCTTACTTCACGGACCGACTTGCTGTTGGCCCTGAGGTAGCCCAGGTCTATCTCGGCGTCAAAATGCCCTGAATTTGCCACTATGGCCATATCCCTGCAGTTTGCCAGTATATCCTTTCCTATGACATTCTTATTGCCGGTAACCGACAGGAATATGTCTCCGGCCACTGCCGCTTCGGTATTCTTCATGACATCAAAACCATCCAGCTTCGCCTCTATGGCACGGATGGGATCAACTTCCAGCACTATCACCGATGCTCCCATGCCGGCTGCCCTCATAGCAACTCCCCGTCCGCACCAGCCATAGCCTACCACTACGAATTTCTTTCCCGAAAGCAGCATATTGGTGGCTCTGAGGATGCCGTCGATAGTGCTCTGGCCCGTTCCGTAACGGTTGTCAAAGAAGTGTTTTGTCCTGGCATCATTTACTGCGATTATGGGATAATGCAGTACTCCGTTTGCCTGCATGGATTTTAGCCTTATCACTCCCGTTGTAGTCTCTTCGGTTCCGCCGTATACATTGTCCAGGAGATCCTTCCTCTTGCTGTGGATGGTAGATATCACATCTGCCCCGTCATCCATCGTGATCTGAGGGCCCATGTCCAGGACACTGTCTATATGTGAATAATAGGTCTCATTATCTTCTCCTTTTATGGCAAATACACTGATGCCGTAATCGGCTACCAGTGAAGCCGCTACATCATCCTGGGTGGAGAGGGGATTGGAGGCGCACAGAGCGGCATTGGCTCCTCCCGCCTTAAGCGTCCTCATAAGGTTTGCCGTCTCCGAGGTCACATGAAGACAGGCGCCGATATTCAATCCCTTAAGGGGTTTTTTTTCCTCAAATTCAGCCCTGATATCCCGTAGTACCGGCATATCCCTGTCTGCCCATTCGATCTTGTTTTTTCCCTGTCCCGCAAGTCCGGGATCTTTTACATCATAATCCATTCAAATACCTTTCTTTTTATAAAACCATTTTTCCTTATGCTTAATAGACTAAAACCCATAGACATTTGTTTTAGCTGTTTTCATGTCAGTCAAGTTTTGCCAATTCTTTTTTCAGTGATTCTATCTTTTCCACCGGGGTGGGGTCTACGCCATTGAGTATGGCATGATATACGGAAGCGATATCACCCAGGTAAAGGGAAGATAATGCTCTTGCCAGTTTTGACTTTCCTTCCGCCATCAACTGTATTATGCTTCCTGTATTATTGCCCAGCTGGTCCAGGGTCACGTCGATCCTGGCCTTCATCTTTGGTGTCTCGTCCTGATCCCTGAAAGTTATGACCACAAAGTCCCTGGTGATACCGGAAAGTCTTTCCCATCCCACAGTCTCATTATGGTTCAGTTCGGCAAAATTATTCCACCAGCATGGCGTCTTGCCGTTTTCGTTTATCTCACATTTCAGCCGGTATGCCAGGGCGGTATATATGCCTTCGGAACCATATACTATGGGGAGCCTGTCCCCTATCTCCATCGCCAGCTTCTTTGCCGGGTTTTTAGCAATGGGCATATTCCGGTTATAAGTATCCGATCTTTCCTTTATGAGGCTGAGGGCTTCCCTTTCATCATTTTTATCCACATCTATAAGCCCCAGCTTATCAAGTGCCAGGTATGCGGGATAGAAAAGATAACCTATGGCCCCCCTGGGCTGAAGACCCGGGGGTACTTTTATCATGGCATATCCGGAGCCGGAAGCCAGTTTTTCCAGCCTGCCCCCGGAGCATTCTATAAGTATATGTGAACCCCTGTTGATACCCTGTCCCAGGGCGGTCAGGGTCTCCTCAGTATTTCCCGAATAGCTTACCGCCATGACCAGCCAGCCTTTTCCTATAGATGCAGGCAGGTTATAGCCTTTTACCACTTCTACCGGTATCTTTATCTCATCTGCCGCCAGCGCTTTTATCATATCCCCGGAAAAACCGGAACCTCCCATGCCCAGGATGGCCAGGCCGGTAAACTTTTTTCCGGAAATACTGGAAAGATCAGTGCCGGCGATGATCTCCTTTGACTCTGCCAGCTGGCCGTAGAAGCCTTCTTCCGCCTCCAGCATACCGTCGGGGTCTATCTCTCTTATCCTTTTTAAATCATCCAGGTCATTCATCCAGGTTATCCTTTCATCTCTAAAATATAATTTTTATAGTTCATCCATTATGGTCCTGCCCATATCCTGGAGCCTCCGGGAACTTTCAATACTGTCTCCTTCGCTGTATATCCTTACTACCGATTCCGTACCTGAAGGCCTTATCATGACCCAGTTATACTCATCCAGGGGATATTTATATCCGTCTATAGTTATTACTTCCCTTACTCCGGCATTCTTCAGGATGCCGGGTATACCGCTTCCCAGTTTTTTTATAAGTTTCTTTTTCTTATTGGCATCTATCTTATAATCTGTCCTCTGGTAATCAAAGAAGCCGTATTCGCTATATATATCATCCAGGATCTGGTTGGCCGTTTTTTTCTCCCGGCAGATAAGCTCCAGCAGCCTCAGCCCCATTATCATTCCGTCGCGTTCCGGGATATTGCCGTATGACCACAGGCCCCCGCTTTCCTCGCCCCCCATTATCACCCCGCCTTCCAGTATCTTTTCCCCGATATATTTAAAACCTACCGGGGTAGTCTCCATTTCCAGGCCGTTTACGGCACATATCCTGTCGATGACCGATGAAGTGGTGACTGTCTTTATGACCTTTCCATTTAGCCCCCTTCTCACGGCAAGGTCCCTGAGTACCATGGCAAATATATGATGGGAACTTATATAATTTCCTCCGTCTCCAAGCGCCCCTATCCTGTCTCCGTCTCCGTCCAGGCATATTCCTAAGCTGCATCCGGTTTCTTTCATGACCCGGACCGCCTCGTCCAGATTGTCCCCTATGGGTTCCGGATTGATGTTCCCAAATCCGGGATTGACTTCCGAATGCACCAGGGTCACACCACCGGGTCCAAGACGGGAAAGGATCCTGTTAAATATATCCTGGGTGGCACCGTACATAGGTTCGAAAAGAAGCCCGAAGCCGAAGCCCTTAATAATATCCTCATCCACCTGGCCCAGGGCATGTTCGATATATTCGCCGGCAAGGTCGTCCGTGGTTATATTACCCGGCCTAAAACTCCTGTTTCCGGACAGGGTTTCATGGTCCCGGGGATCCCTGTCTACCGTTTTTACATATGCTTCTATCTCCCCTACCATATCCATTGTTGCAGATCCCCCGAAGGGCCCCTTTATCTTGTAGCCGTTATAGTAATATGGGTTATGGCTGGCGGTTATCATTATGCCAAGGTCGGCCCCGGCCTTTACCACGGCAGTTGAAACTGTGGGAGTAGGCGTCATCTCCCTGGCCAGTATGACCTCTATACCATTCAGGCTGAATATATCAGCAGCAGCAGCAGCGAACCTGTCCGACATGAACCGTGAGTCATAGCCTATTACTACCAGGGGAGACTTTTTATTTGTCTTCCCTTTGAGATATTCAGCTACCCCCTGGGATACGATACGCACCCTTTCCATGGTAAAATCATCGGAGATAATGCCTCTCCAGCCATCGGTGCCAAACCTGATTTTCCTGCTATCCATGCTGTTTATACCTGCTTTCTGGTCATAGACTGCTCATGCCATTTTCTTTAGAAGATCATAATCTGCTTTTACCATAAGGTCCACCAGCTGGTTGAAGCTTACCCGTGGTTTCCAGCCCAGGACCTTTTTGGCTTTGGTGCTGTCGCCTACCAATAGATCCACTTCGGCCGGTCTCAGGAAACGGGGGTCCTTTTTAACATACCTGGTATAATCAAGGTCCAGGCATTTGAAAGCGGCATCAACCCATTCCCCTACAGTATGTGTCTTTTCGGTACTTATGACATAATCATCGGCACTTTCCTGCTGCAGCATCATCCACATGGCCTCCACATAGTCCTTTGCATACCCCCAGTCCCTTTTGGAATCAAGGTTTCCCATATAAAGGGCGTCAACCATGCCCAGCTTTATCATGGCTGCATGATAGGTCACCTTCCTGGTAACGAATTCAAGACCCCTCCTGGGTGATTCATGATTGAACAGTATACCGCTGGAGCAGTGCATGTCATAGCTTTCCCTGTAATTTACGGTCATATAATGGCCGTAGACCTTGGCTACCCCGTAGGGGCTCCTGGGGTAGAAAGGTGTTGTCTCTTTCTGGGGCACTTCCCTTACCTTGCCGAACATCTCCGAGCTTGATGCCTGGTAGAACCTTATCTTCCGGTCAAGATGCCTTATAGCCTCCAGCATCATGGTAACTCCTATACCGGTACACTGCCCTGTAAACACCGGCTGGCTCCAGGATGTGGGCACAAAGGACATGGCTGCCAGATTGTATATCTCATCCGGCTTTGCTTCCTTCAGGGCATCTATTATGGAAAGCTGGTCCAGAAGGTCTGCCTGCACGAACTTGATCCTGTCTTTTATGTGTTCTATCCGGTTTAAGTTCTCAACCGAGGACCTCCTTACCATACCGTAGACATCATAGCCCTTTTCCAGCAGGAATTCCGCCAGGTATGAGCCGTCCTGACCCGTTATTCCGGTTATCATAGCTCTCAATATATCCCCCTTGGTCCATTTCTATGTTAAAAGCTAGAATTTTATCTGCCCTTCCTCAATGGCAGAATTTATATTTATCTTTATCCCGTTTTCCAGCACATTATCCCTCTGGATAACGGTATTGTCGCCTATGACTGAAAGCCCGCCTATATGGACGCCTTCGGCCAGCTTCACATTATGGGATATTATGGAATCGTTTATGACGCAGTTTTTGCCTATGGTGCAGTTATCGAATATGACTGCCCCAGATACCCTGGCTCCCCTGCATATGCGGCAGTTTTTCCCGATGACTGACAGGGGCGCCACACTGGCGGTTTTTTCAATAACAGTACCTTCTCCCACTAACAGCGGGCCCGACTGGAAACAGCCCTCTTCATATGTTACTTTCTCTCCCAGGTAGATCTCATCCTTGAGCTCAGGATAGGGATATCTGTATTTTATCTTTCCCAGGGCTATGTCGTGATGGGCTGCCAGGTATTTTTCAGGGGTTCCCACATCCAGCCAGTAGTCATAAGACACATAGCCGTATACCCTGCGGCCTTCCTTAAGAGCCTGCGGGAAAAGCCCTCTCTCGAATGAATATTTCTCACCGGCAGGCGCCAGCTCCATCATATGTGGCTCGATAATATAGGTGCCGGCGTTTATAAGATTGGTGACTACCTGGTCTGTGCCGGGCTTTTCCAGGAATTCTCTTACCCTGCCTTCATCATCGATGGGCACCAGTCCGTATGACGAAGGGTCTTCTACCGGGGTAAGGGATATGGTTATATCGGCGCCTTTTTCCCGGTGGAACTCCTGCATGGCGGTAAGGTCCAGGGAAGTCAGGATATCGCCGTTAAACACCATAAAAGGTCTGCCTTCCAGGCAGTCTTCCACATTTTTTACCCCCCCGCAGGTGCCCAGAGGGCTTTCTTCTGTCACATAGGTAAGGTTCAGGCCGAACTTCTTTCCGTCATCAAAATAATCATTGAATATGCCCGGCAGATAACAGGTAGAGAATATTATATCTGTCAGTCCATGCGACTTGAGCCAGTTTACAAAACTATACATAAAGGGACGGTTCATAAGCGGTAGCATGGGCTTGGGATTAAGGCAGGTTATAGGCCTCAGCCTGGTACCCTGGCCCCCTGCAAGTATTACTGCCTTCAACTTTTCTTTCCTCTTCCTGTTCTTACCATTTTCCTCCACCAGTCCAGTATATCTGACAGCGATTCATCCAGGTTATACTGGGGCTGCCATCCGGTCTCAGCCGCCAGCCTGGAATTGTCTCCATATATAGCAGGTATGTCTATGGGCCTGAACTTATCCTTGTCCAGCTTTATCTCTATATCCTTCCTGCGGGAAAGAGCGATCAGCATCTCCAACAGCGATGACACCTTTACCGGTATTCCCGAGCATACATTGTATGCCTGCCCCGGCTTCCCCTGGTTCATTATATGCCAGTAGGCTTTCGCCACATCCCTGACATCTAAAAAATCCCGGCTGGAATCGAGGTTTCCCACTTTTATAACCGGTTCCTGCTTCCCGGCTTCTATAAGCGCCACCTGCCTGGCAAAGTCCGAGCATACGAAACCCTCAGACTGCCCCGGTCCTATATGGTTAAAAGACCTGGCCACCGTGACCTTTAAAGCATATGCCTTATAATATATGGAAGCCATGAAGTCCATGGCAGCCTTGCTCACGGCATACGGGTTCCCGGGTGATATCCTTTCAGATTCTTTTATGGCATTTCCTTCTGCAGACTCCCCATATACTTCTGCCGTGCACACCACCAGTATGGCAGTCCCGGGATTATCAGCCCTTATGCTCTCCAGCAGGTTGATCCCGGAAAACACATTGGCCTTAAATGTTCCCACCGGGTCTTCCCAGGAGCGCCTGACCGAACTCTGGGCAGCCAGGTGGTATACCTGGTCAGGCTTTATCCTGTTTATTATCCTGTCTACTTCATCCCTGCAGGCAAGGTCTGCCTTTTCTTCGGCCAGACTGGAATCCCCGATATCGAGACTGCTGCTGCACCTTTTTAGATCAACCCCGAAAAATTCATGGACTCCTCCAAGTGAAAGGTATTCTATAAGGTGTTTTCCGGCAAATCCCGAAAGGCCGGTTATAAGTATTCTCAAATCAGGCTTCTCTCCTAAGGTGTTTTCTTTTTTCCTATTTTAATATAAATCAGTATTATAACAAACTTAAAAAAGGACAAAACCCTAAAAGTCAGGGCCCTACCAGGCTTTTCAGGCCGGCAATGGAGAACCTTATCCCCAGGGCAATGATTATAAATGGGATAAGCAGCATCCGGGAGGTCCCCCGGTAGTTTTTCCGGAAGAAATAGAATACACTCCTCTGCATCCGCCAGCTGGCCTTTATATGGGCCCGCCTGCTTTTCTTCTCCCTGGACTTTTTCCTGCGGCTGCTGCCGGCTATGTGGTGAAGCACCTGTGCCTGAGGCATGTAGTGGACTTCCCACCCCTTCTGCATCATGCGGTAGCACAGGTCTATATCCTCCACATACATGAAATATTTTTCATCAAAGCTCCCGGTGTCCTCCAGCGCCGCCCTCCTTATCATCATGCAGGAGCCCGATACCCAGTCTACCCTGAAAGGCTTATCCCGGCCTGCATCCATCAGCTTATACTTCCTGGTAACCGGATTATTAGGATATATATGGGCCAGCAGGGTGTGTACCGCAGCCTCAAGGAATGATGGAAAGGTGCGGCAGGAATACTGCAGGCTGCCGTCACTGTTAAGTATCCTGGGCCCGGCCACCGCAACCCGGGGATCACTGTCCAGATAATCCATAAGCCTGTCCATGGAATGCTCATAGACCTCGCAGTCGGCATTTATAAGGAGTATGTATTCCGAACCGGACGACTCTATACCCTGGTTTGCAGCAAAGGCAAATCCCCGGTTCTTATCATTGGCGATAAGCTGGATGTTCGGATAATTTTTTCGGACATGTTTTACTGTACTGTCAGCTGATGCATTGTCTACCAGGATAATTTCATATCCATCCCCAGGGGGATTATTATATATGGAATCGATGCATTCAGATATGTATCCGAGGCTATTGTATGTGACTATTATTATGCTTAGCTTTTTTATTCTCTCTCCCGGTTGATCAGATTGATTTCTCATGTTTGTCAATAATTACCACTGGTGCATCATGTCTGCTGTCTCTTTATCGGAAGCTTTGAAACTATCCATTGATTTCTGTGTATCTTCCAGGAAAAGAGGATCTTTTGAGGCAGCTTTCATCTCTTTTTCTAACTCTTTATTTCTTTTATTCATAATAGATCCTGACATCCTATTATCTAATATTTTTCTTTTTGATCCTGGCAAAGACTTCTTCGCAGTCTATCAATGCTGTCCCCTGTTCGGTCCGGGCTTCGGCCTCATCCAGTTTTTCATGTATTTCCAGTAAGCCAGACTGGTTTTTTTTCTGTCTATAATCAAAAAAAGAAAAACATACTTTTTTTAATAAATTTTATTGCAATTTAGCATTCTTTATAAATTCTGTAAATAAACTGACCTTATTGGATTCTTCTGGATCAAACAAAAAGGGTCTTACATCCTTTGCGAGTTTATCCATATCAAGCTTTTTACAGAAAGCCAGCAGCCTGTGCCTCAGTTCCTCTCCATTACTGATACCCAGCCTTTTCTTCAGATATCCATAATCCGGCTGAGTTTTTCCCAGTAGAAAAACCGCATCAAAGAAGTCTCTTCCCATAGCCCTTTTCCGGTTAAAGGCGGCGTATATCTTCTGAGAAAGGAGGATTGCTGCCGGAACAGTGAAGATCCGTGTAAATATGTCAAATTTGTTCAGGAAAGGCTTTTCAGGTAAATAACTATATTCCTGTGGTTCGGCATCAAAACGGAGATCAATGTTTTCTTTCCTGTGGGGAGTTAATGAAAAGTCGTACATTATGTCATGGATCTTTATATAGCTCCTAAAAGCATTATTATAATTATTCCGTATGCTTATATTATATCCTTCAAGACCAAGTTTTACTTTTATTTTATTTACCAGGTCCTCAAGAGCAACTTTTTTAAGTCCCCTGTTATCAAAATCAAGGTCTTCTGAAAATCTCCTGTTCGAATGCAGTATCCTTATGGCAGTACCTCCCATAAATACCAGATCACCAGCATAATCAGAAGCATAGACAATCTCCAGGATCTTATACTGGAGGTATTCTCTGAGAATATTTTTCTTAAAAGATCTTAAATTTTCTGGATAATAAGATTGTATCTGTTCCAGGTCAAGCATTTATGTGCTCCCATAATCCGTATATAGCAGATGTTAGCCTTTTATTATTGTAAAATTTAAGATAATTAAACAATCTCTTTTTGTCTATTATATCTCTGAAATTGCAATCATTAATCCTCAGACTATCAAAGTCATCAGGATCTTTCAGGTTTGGCATAAAATAAAACAGGTCCAACACTGCCTTTTCTGGTGACGCTATTTTAAATATATTATTATCATATTTCTCTATCCTGTAGGCAAAGAAAAGACTGTTCTTTATTTTTCGGTAGCTGAAAGTTGATACGGGTGTTTTAAATGATTTTGTCTTCCTGGTAGAGACAGAAGAAACCGAATAGGTGCCTTCAGGTATTAATCCATAATATGAAAGCGCAGTCTCCAGGGATACATATGAAGGACTGTATATCCTGTTGGCTATTTCATATAGGGTACAGTCATCCAGTTTCAGGTTAGAAAAAATGTAATATCCCTTTACCAGCTTTTTTATATAACCCTTTTGCTGCCATTCATTTAGCCTGCGCCTGTGGAATACTCCATCAGCTGTTTTTTCTATATCCCTTATAGAAAAAACAGTCATATCTTTTAATCTGTCTCTTAATTCGATGTATTTCATTAAATTTCTCAAAAATGTTATTTTTAGCACTTTTGAGAAATATTATAACATAAAGGAGAAGTCTATAAAATGCTATATCTCAATGGGAAGATTATTGTTGAGTTTAATGATTATCTCGCTTATGACTATTAAAATAAACCAATAATTATATTTTGTGTTAACTATGAATTCTTTATTAAAAAAGAAATTAAATATAAGAGAAAAAAAGCTTTGCAAAAGTTAAAAGAACAATTGGAAGATAGATACCCAATTTCAGAAATTGTCTTATATGGTTCTAAAGCCAGGGGTGATTCTGGTAAAGAATCCGACCTGGACGTTCTTGTAGTACTAAATGGCAAAGTGGATGATAGCATCAGGAAGAAAATATTCAGTCTCAGCTATGAAATAGAACTGGAACATGATGTTATCTTTGGAATACTGGTAGAACAAAAAGATTTCTGGGATTCTCCCAGGGGAAGATCGATGCCCATACACTGGAATATAGACAGGGAAGGCATAGCGGTATAATGGACCCTGAAATCATAAAATATCGTAGAAACCGTGCTTTAGAATCTATAAAAGAAGCTGTTAAAGTGAAAAGCTGGCTTAAAAGCGCCAAAGATCTTATTGATTCTACTGAAAAGATAATTGAAGACTTAATTGCCAATGAATAATTACAGACTTAAGCTTTCAATACCTCGATTATCTCTTTCACAAATCCTTCCAGCTTCTCAAGCCCCCTATCAAGATCATCTTCCTTTAGTAGTATGTCCAGTATCCTGCTCCCCATTATGATGCCGTCGCATTTGTCCTTTATCGCCTTTACCTGTTCCGGGGCGGAGATGCCGAAGCCCACTGCCAGGGGCAGGCTGGTCACCTGCCTCAGCCTGTCAAGGAAACCGGCCAGCTCGCCTGATAGGCCGGAACCGCTCCTTGCCCCTGTCACTCCCTTAAGCGATACGCAGTAGACAAATCCCCTGCCTTCACTACCTATAGCTCCAAGCCTTTTATCATCTGAAGTAAGGGATGCTATCATGATATTATCAATGCCGCTTTTTCTGAAATACTCCTCGTAATTGCCGTATTCCTCCAGGGGAAGGTCCGGTATTATGACCCCGTTGGCGCCGGCATCTCCCGCATTTGACAGGAACTTTTTTACCCCGTATCTGTAGACCATGTTGAAATAGACCAGCAGCGCTATGGGGGTGCTGCTTTTCTTCCTGATCCTCTTTACCGCATCAAATACCGTATCGGTATTTACGCCGTTTTCAATGGCTATCCTGGAGGTCTTCTGGATCACTGGCCCGTCTGCCAGGGGGTCGGAAAAGGGTATGCCTATCTCTATGATATCTGCCCCGGCATTATCCAGGAGCTCATAAGCGGCCAGGAATCCATCCATATCAGGGTAGCCGCAGGTAAGGAAGGGGATAAAGGCTTTTTGCCCCTTCTCTTTCAGGTCCTCAAATATCTTTTCTATGCGGCTGGCGCTGTTTTTCATATTATCTCTTTTCCTGTCTATTATCTATGTCCTTATCTCCCCTGCCGGAAAGATTGACTACTATTACTTTATCTCTGCCCAGTCTAGGTGCAATTTTTGCCGTATATGCCAGGGCATGGGCACTCTCATAAGCCGGTATTATGCCCTCGGTCTCCGACAGCAGCCTGAACGCTTCCAGGGCTTCTCCGTCTTCTATGCTCACATAGCAGGCGATCCCCTGGTCCCTGAGATAGGAATGCTCCGGCCCCACGCCGGGATAATCAAGTCCGGCAGAGACAGAGTAGGCCTCCTCGATCTGGCCGTATTCGTCCTGGAGCACATAGCTGCGGGCTCCGTGGAATATGCCCCTGGCACCGCGGCCCAGGCTGGCTCCGTGCCTGCCTGTATCGACTCCTTTTCCCCCGGCTTCCACCCCCACAAGCTTTACCTTTTCCGCATCCTTCAAAAAGGGATAGAATATGCCTATGGAATTGCTTCCTCCACCCACACAGGCTATTATATAGTCGGGGAGCCTCCCCTCATATTCATCTATCTGCCTCCTGGTCTCCTCTCCTATTATTTTCTGGAAATGCCTTACCATCAGCGGATAGGGGTGGGGGCCGACCACCGAGCCCAGCAGGTAGTATGTATCATCTACATGAGATACCCAGTATCTTAATGCCTCATTTACCGCATCCTTTAGAGTCTGGCTGCCTGATGTGACCTTTATGACCTCAGAACCCATAAGCTTCATCCGGAACACATTGGGAGCCTGCCTTTCGATATCCTTTGCTCCCATAAAC
>CAYPXQ010000026.1:0-14647 GCA_964414685.1 uncultured Actinomycetota bacterium | reverse complement strand
CCCTGGATGCCAGCTGCTGTGCAGCAAGAAGCCCGATACCGGAACCTGCCCCGGTGATTATCACAACCTGCCCGGAAAAATCCATTATTTCATTTTTTGACTGATCCATCCAAGCTCCGGTAATTATTTTTTAACCAATTGTTCTGGCTGGACTGCACCGATCAAAGGCTCTTTGGCAATGCCCCAGTCAAAATTATTAAGTACATCTCTGGTGGCCCTGAGGAGAGGCTGATCCCTGTGAGAGAGATTGGAATATTGCTGTACACATAAAAGCATGGAAGAGCCCAGCATGCCTGATACTATCCTGTGGATCTTTCCGTGCTGCCCCATGCATACATGCAAAAATGGATATTCCAGTTCGCGCCTCATAAGGGCAGTGGTCTTCATAGTCTCGAGCAGGTCGTCTTCGGTCATGGCGCACATGGCGATCTTTATCATCTCGGCCCCACGGGTCTTCAGAAGCCTGGCATGCTCCACGGTCTGTTCTGGACTCATCATAACCCAGGTATGGGAAGACATCAGTACTTCAGCACCAAAACCCTGTAATTGTCTTACCAGCTTCTTCTGTTTCTCGATTATCTTTTCATCATATGTAAGCTGGAGGGGTGATGGGTCATATATATCACCCATGATATCACACATGTCAGCTCCTGCCCTGGCAGCAAGGATCTGGGATTCCATCAGTTCTTCATCGGTACTTCCTGTGGACTCACCCCTGCTGTACCTGTAGTTAAATGTGATCACAGGCTTATCCTGGGCATAATCGATTATTTCATGCAGATCCCCCATTGTATGATACCTGTTCTCTAATTTTGCCAGGTCAAGCATGATCCCGTCTGCACCGTCATATATGGCATTACGGATAGTGGCAATACACTCAGCAGGAGTGGCATCCGCTACCACACAGATAAGTAATGGACGGCTCCCCTGACAGAGTGATGAGACTTTGATGCGGTTTCTATTATTTTCGTTTTTCATCTTTTTTATCCTTTTGATGATATGGATCTTGATATTAGCCTGTCATATGTCTAGGCTTACCGGACTGCAGTCTAATTAACAAATTCCCTTACTATCTCTACAAACTCTTCCTTGTCTAAGAGTCCCTTTTTTGCAAACGCTTTTTCCTTTATCTTCATAAGTATTTCAAGTTTAAGATCCTTGTCCGCAATGGGGTCCATATCCAGTTCTTCCAGGATTATGTCTATAGTCGGTATACCGCTGTTCTTGCCGATTACGACCTGATAGTCCGGATGCCCCACCAGAGGATAAAGGTATGGTGATAATTCCAGCGGCGCCTCATCCCGGGCATTCCAGTACCAGTCAGCTATGATGCCGGACTCTATCAAATTGATATCATCTCCTATGATACCCCGGTTCTGGCGGATATTCAGACCGCTCATCTCACGCACGAATTTTGAAAGGCTGTAGATCTTGTCAAATTTTATCCCCACATCTATATCATACATGGTAAGAAGGGAAAGTACGACATCCTCATAGGGAGCATTTCCTGCACGCTCACCTATGCCGGAAACTGTGGTATGCGCAACCTCTGCTCCTGCTGCAAGAGCCATAAGGGTATTGGCAGCCGCCAGGCCGAAATCATCATGGAAATGTGCTTCCAGGGGCTTATTTATTCGCTTTTTGATCTGTCGGATGAGATATCCGCAGCTGTGGGGAGCCAGACCGCCAAAAGTATCAACCACTGCAAGGGCGTCCATGTGCCCTTCTTTTTCCACCTTCTGGATAAGGTCCAGGAATGAATTTATTTCAGCACGGGTACCGTCAATAGGGAAAAATACGGTATAGAGACCATTTTCTTTGGCAAACTGCGTAGCTTCTATGGAAAGATCAATGGCACGCTGCATATCCCATTTATATGCATGTTCTACAATATGCTCAGAAGCAGGGATCTCGATCACTATATTTTTAATACCGCAATCTATGGCTCTCTGTACATCCGGCTTCATGCATCTGCAGAAAGCAAATATGTCAGGACCCAGATTTCGTTTGACTATCTCTTTTATGGCAGATTCATCCTGTCCCGAGACTGCCGGCATCCCTGCCTCTATACGGTGGACCCCGATCTCTGCAAGTCTCTCTGCCAGTTCTATCTTCTGGTCCCTGTTGAACACCACTCTGGCCTGCTGTTCGCCGTCACGCAGGGTGATGTCATGTATCTTTATCTCTTTTGCAAATGATTGTTCCTTTACCAGCTCCTCTGCAAAGTTCCAGGGACTGGTGAACCAGTTCTTTGTTTTCCAGGGTGTTTTTCCCATTTTTCCTCCAGTTGTGTTTTGTATAACTTATATAAAGATAATCTACTGCCTGTAACCGGGATTTACCAGGTATTTTGGCTCTCCCTGTGTCAGGGCCAGTATTATCTGCTCTACTGACTTTGTCCTTAATTCCACATCAGATCCTTCAGAATAAAAAGCAGCATGGGGCGTGACACAGGCCATATCATATTTTAACAAAGGAGAGTTTACATCTCCAGGTTCTGTCTGCATCACATCGATCCCGCATCCCATTATTTCCCCGCTATCTATCGCCTGGCACAGATCTTCCTCATTTATAAGGCCGCCCCGGGCCGTGTTTATAAGGCAGGCTGTTTTTTTCATATGCGAGAAAACTGCAGAATCGATTATGCCCCGGTTCTCGCTGGTAAGTGGCGCATGCAGGGATAGTATGTCGACACCGGACACAAACTCCATGAAATCTTTGATGCGCTTTACATTTGCCTTTTCGAATACCGGGTCTTCAATATATGGGTCGTAGGCCACAACATCGATCCCAAAAGCCTGGGCACGCGATGCTACTTCCCTGGCAATATTGCCAAAACCGTATAGCCCCAGAGTCAGGCCTCCTATTCTTTGGATGGGCCTTCCCAGGTTCATGTCCCATTTTCCGTTTTTTACCGTATTGTGATAGTATGAGACCTTTCTCAGGCAGTTTAGCATCAGGGCCATGGTATGGTCTGCCACCTCAGTTATGCAATAGTCAGGGACATTTGCTACCATGATACCCCTGGCTGTAGCCGCCTCGACATCGATATTGTCATATCCTATACCGGTCTTGACAATAATCCTGCATTTCCTGGCTGCATCTATGACAGAATCCGGTATTTTGGCATAAGTCACAATGATCCCGTCCGCATCGCCTGCAAGCCCGGCCAGTGTCTCCTTGTCGGAACTCCCGGCAACTATCAATTCGGCGTCTATCTTTTTCAGCAGGTCCCGCTCTATGTCCTGGTCTCTGAATATGCAGTCTGCCTGCAAAATTTTATATTTCACTACCGGATACCCCCCATACTTAAAATTATTTTTATCATAGAAAATATTATATCACGAGTATATAAACATTATAATATTATGTCAAATTATATCAGCCAGACTTATTTCAGGAAATTATTTAAAAAAGCATATAATCTCTCCCCCATAGAATATTTGAATAATATCCGTATAAACAGGGCAAAGAGGATGCTCTGCCATGGTACAGATCCCATAGGTAAAGTAAGCAGTAAAACAGGTTTCTGCGATATATTCTATTTCAGCAGGACATTTAAGAACAAAGTGGGCATGAGTCCCACAGATTTCAGGAAGCAGACACTATGATGATTCAAGGATTGGATACAAAAATAATTCCAGTCTGGAGTTATTGACTTGAAAAACATGGAATATAAGAAAAAACAATGAGACTTTAAATAGTCTTGCAACTTAACTATCTTTTACTGGAATTGCTGTTCTTTTTATCTGGACTGGCATGTTTATTATCTAATCTTACAATTCCTATATCTAAAATACTCTTAACCCTGTTTATTATGGCTTTTGATGACTTTATTGCTTTTCCTGCTTCCTCATCAGTATATACTTCAGAGGGAGTCAGTTCCGGAAGACCGTTTGGATACCTGGTCGGAATATATAATTTATCCAGCTCCCTGGCCTTATCAATTAGTTTATCTATTTCTTTCTTTATTTTCTTTTCCGGGAAATCATTTATGAGCTTTACAACACTATGTCCCCAGGGATCGGCAGAATAATTAAAATATAGAGCTTTCAAGGCTTTTTCGGAAGCCTGCTGTGATTGAAAACATGCCCATTCATAATTCTTATTCTTTTTGCTTCCTTCAGCAGCTCTTATATCGGCTTCAGACTGTTTAAGCCATCTTTTGGAATCATTTATGTAGTCTTCCTGACTCAAATACCACTTCACCTTCCTCAACAGCTCTTTTTATAAAAGGTTTGTTTTTAATCTTCTCAAATTCCCTGGGAGTATACACAAAAACATCCACTCCGCCCTTCATCATTTCAGACAGGGGATCAAAATATGTATCCAGCCTTTTTAAAAAAGGTTTTTTTGTATTCTCTACAAAGAAGACATCCAGATCTGAATGCCGTGTATTTGTTCCTCTTGCATATGACCCAAAAATAATTGCAAGGTCAGCATTATTTTTTATTGCCAGCCCCCGCACAGCTTTTTTTATTCTGTCTATCTTATATTCCATATTGTTTTTACATGATAATATTTGCTAATATAGTTTTTCATTTCTGTTTATTAATTTTATCATAACTTGCTGCTTATATTTACATGATTTATTAGAACTCATAAGAATTAGCTTCTGGATGCTCTGCCATTGAATAGATCCCATGGGAGACATAAGCCATAATTCTTCGATGCGGCTTTCTATGGAAACTAATTATACCTGATATTTTTCATTATCTCTTTAAAAAAACCCTTCCCCCATATGCTTACAGAATCCGGGTCTTTAAGAAAAGGCAGCACATCCAGCCTGGCTTTTCCAAAATCCATATGTTCTATTTGCTGGTCCAGTATCTTTAAAAACTTTTCTTTATCCAGAGTCTCCTCATCTGGGATGTGGCCGCTCTGTTTCATCCTTGCTTCGAGATGTGAAAGATCCAGGCTGTGATTATTGCGTATATGCCATACAAGATCATACCAGTCACGGCCCTTTACTCTAGTCTTCCATTTTCTGCATAAAATAGCATGCATCTTCCCGGCAAATAAATAAGGGATACTGTATGTATTTACTGAAAATGGTATGGGGTTTAAAAGATATTTTGCTTCGGTCTCAAACCCTGTCGGAGGATCAATATCTACTTCGATCTTTATCTTCAGCAGCCTGGAACCTGGAATCCTTTTTAAATACTGTTTCGGAGCTTCTACGGTTAAGAGATTTTTGATGGTTCCTGCCTTAATAAAAGCTGATTCAATATTCGTGCCTGTCCTTTTATTTTTATAACTTATCTCAGCATTAAAACCAAATGAAGTAAGCTCATTATTGAGGAATACAAAATAATCCTTTATGATAAAATCCTTATCAGGCTCAAGAAGTGAAAAATCGATATCTTCGGAAAAACGGTCAAGCCCGTACAGTATCCTTAATGCTGTTCCTCCATAAAAGGCAGCTTTTTCAAAAAATTTGGCCCTCCACAATCCAAGAAGGGCGATTTCCTGTATTATTTCCTTCAGTGCATTTTCATAATCGCCCGAGCTTTTTAAGCTGTATTTTTCAAGCATTATTTTTATTGCGCTATCCATAGTTTTCCTTAAAGTATTCTTCAAAGAGCAGGCAGTTCCCGCCGTACTTTTTTGCAAGAGACCCGATATCACTTCTTTTTAATCTGCCCAACTCTCTTTCATCTAACCTCAAGTCCTGAAGAAGGTACTCTTCCATTTCTTTGATGCTGGTAAGCTCAGGACCAAAATATAAGACATCTGCTAATACTTTTTCTCTTGAAGCTATAGTTATATTATGTTTAGCATCGAGGCCAATTATGGTAATACCGTGCGGATACAGATCTGGCCTTATATAACGGTAAGTAAAACAGCCTACAGGGGTATTGAAAACCTTATTTCTCTTATTCGTCACTGCAGTAATGGTTTCTGTCCTTTCCGGTATCATGCCATAAAAAGAAAGTGCATATTCAAGAGATATATAAGAAGGCCCGTATATCAGGTTTGAAAGTGTTTCCCGGTAAAAGCGGCCTTTTTTATAAGGCTCGCCAAGGACATACAGCCCCTTTTTTACCCGTATTATCTCCCCTTTGCGAAGCATGCTGTTTATCTTTACCCGCTTATTCTTATAGTTTGATAGAACTGATTTCAGGTAATTATAATCAACTTCTTCAATTGGAAAAGAGTCTTTTGCAATCAGCATAATTCCTCCAGTATGTTAGCATTTTACTAACATACTGGTTGGATGTCAAATCTATGAGGATTTGCTTTCACGTCTCCGGTCTATAATCCCCTATCAGTTGATATAACTAGATATTATCGGATACAAGAACAGCCTATTGCTGGGTATCTATACCTATTCCACTATCATATCCAGCTTCCACTCATCTTTATCCCTGAACTTATTTATAAATGACCTTTTTAACAGCCCTTTTTCCTCCAGGTGCGCATAGCATGCCCGGTCGCAGGCGCGGCCGCATACCGACATGGCATAGCTGTGCCTGAAAAGCGGATAAAAAACAAGCTGGTCCATTACAGCCCTTGCCTGGTCTGCTGACAGCTTCTTTTCCCCTTTAAGTATCTCCATACGGTCAGGCATGCCTTTCAATGCATCCTTCGGCATAAACGGGTTCTTCTGCATGTTCGCTCCCTGTGTATAGGCGGCGCACTGCCAGGTATCAAGCTGATACACCTTATACCCTGGTTCAGAAAGCATTTTGTAGGGCTCCTCTTTGCCGAATGCATTCCCGGGGCAGGCTTCGGCACACAACCCGCATCTGTCACACAGGTGAGGCTTATATAGCGGATCTTCCTCGATATCGGCATCGGTTAAAATGAAACAGAATCGCTGGAAGGGGCCGAACTCATCGGTCAGGACTGCCCCGCTCATACCCGGTTCGCCTATACCGCAGGCAATAGCGGCATGGGTGAAATCAAGCTGAGCCTGTTTTATATGCCTGTATATATCCTGGTAATTCATCTCTGGATTTGTCCCGTTTTCATCATCCATAAGAAGCTGCATCCTCTTCTGGGGCGCAGCCGTATATCCCTTATCTTCTATCATGGAACATACTTCCAGCATGACATCAGGCATGTAGACTTCTTCAAGCAGCTCTATGCCCAGTGTAGTGTAGTGGTAAAAAGTGGATCCCTCCTCTATACCTCTTAACATGCCCCTAAGTACCCGGAATCCCAGGCCGATAACGGTTTTGGCTTCCGGTAATATGGTAAGAGGGTTTTTCTGCCGGGGCAGGTGCTTAAACCGGTCTATGGATGAAAATCCTACCAGGTCCGCGCCCCGCATCTTTGCATAATCGATTATTTCCTGTTTTATCTCATTCATATCTTTGCCCTGCTGTAATTGTTTTTCATTGGCTTTATCCGTCCCGCCTCTATAAGATGCCGGTAACATTCCGTATCGCATTTCTTGCCGCACAGGCAAGGTACATACCCATACTGCGTAGGGGGCAGGAAATCCAGTTCACCATAGATGCTCTTTGCTCCTTCCGGTGAGAACTTTTTATCCCCGTTCAATATCTTTTCCCTTTCAGGATGGTCTTTTAAGATCCCGTCATGCATCAGGGGGTTTGACCGGTGCGCACCGCGGTAATATACGCTGCAGCTCCATTTATCATACCGGCTGCCGTCAGCGAAATATGATATGGTGTGTCCGGGGCAGGCTTCGGCACAAAGCCCGCAGTTATCGCAAACAGGTCTTTCCAGCAGCGGATCCGGTTCAAGCGGCGCATTGGTCACAATAAAGGCAAGCCTCTGCATGGGGCCGAACTGAGTTGTCAGCAGATTGCCCCGCCAGCCCAGGGTACCCATACCGCATATGGCGCCTGCCTTATCAAAATCCAGCAGAACTTCAGGTTCCGGCCTTTTGCCGTCAACAGAGACCGACTTACTCAGCCGGTAAGATACGCTTACTTCCGGATTCGTACCATGATCATCCCTGATACGAATATTCGGCGATGTCCTCTGCAGGCATGCTTCATACCCTTCATTTTCAATAATACGCGCCATCCTCATGAGAAATATCATGGTCTTTTCCTCGGCATTCGCCTTTACTCCCATAAGGGTATAATTATATACCTGGCTCCCGTTCTGCATAGATTCTATGATTCCCTTCGGTATCCTGAAGGCAAAACCGATGATGCACCTGGCGGTAGGGCAGATCTGCCTGGGATCCTGTCTGGGGTGGGACCCCTCATACCGGTCGATATCCCCGATACCTGCCAGGTCTGCTCCATATTCAAAAGCCATGCTTTTTATGTATTCACTGTTTATCATAATATTTTCACTTTACCTGTCTATTTCCCATCTTTTCCTGGTGGTCCTGAAAGGTTCATTGAACTTATCTTTCAGGCACCCTTTTTTTTCCAGCATATTGACACAGGCGCCTATACAGCCTCCGCACTTGGCCATATTGTATCCCATCCATGTGGGGAAATAGCCTTCAAGGGTCCTGTATACATTCAGGGTCTCTTCCTCGCCCGATTTTACACCTTCTTTTTCCAGTATTGCCAGTTTGCCGTCTTTATTTTCTTCAAACACTTCTGTCGGTATAAAAGGATCATGTTTTCTTCCGGGAAATGTATAATATACAAAACATTTCCAGGTATCTATCTGGCCCCATTCAATAAGCTTTCCTCCAATATTTATCTTATTGCTCTTTGTAGTATCTGTGCTGATACAATTGCCGGGACATTCCCTGGCGCAGGCCATACACCTCTTGCATATAGGTTCCCCGTCATACATGGGGTCAGGCTCCAGGGGAGCATCTGTCAGGATATATGCAAATCTCACCATAGGTCCGAATTTTGGAGACAAAAACATCTTGCTCCATCCGATCTCTCCCAGGCCGCATATGACACCAGCGATCCTGAAATGAAACTGCAGGTCGGGAGCCCGGTTTTCCGGTGATACCGGCCTGGTAGATCTGACATTCCTGTGAAGCGGAGTTTTTTTGGATGACCTTTGCTTATCGGTGTCTATCTCGGCATCAATTTCGATCTGTTCTTCCGGTGTAAGGGTGCTGCCTTTCTCGCCCGTCATATCAGATACGGGACCCCTGCCGCCTGTATTACGGTAAACCACTGCTTCATATCCGTGGTCTTCGATCAGCTTACCAACTTCATACAGGACTACAGGTGCAAATATCTCATTGATATTGCCATATGCCAGTGATGGATACTGGCCAAACTGCGTCCCTTCTTCGATACCTCTCTGGACACCCCTGGGTATCCTGAAGAGCATCCCGATTATGGATTTTGCCCGGGGAAATATATATCTGGGGTCCATATCAGGGGGAGCATCATCAAAAAGATCCAGGTCTCCAAACCCCACATCATCCGCTCCCGAGCTTAAAGCTGCTTTCCTTATTAATTCTTTATCCAGCATTTATGATCACCTTTTTTTTTATAAACAATTTAAGCATACATCCAGATTGACAAGTGCATTATCCAGTGCATTACTGCAGTAGCCGCACTGCTCACAGTTCTTATCACAGTTAAGCTGCCTCTGGTTAAAATCTTCCGGCAGCTTCCGGTTCTCTATAAGATAGGGATATAAAAGCCCTGAATGATCGGGCTCGCATAGGTCCAGTATGCTGCCGCTATGGCTTTCATTTACATAACTTTCCAGGACTTTTTCAGGATGGGCATGCACCCTGGTGGCCAGCTTGGCTTCATCAAACCATTGCCCGTAAAGGTGTATTTCCTCCGGCCTTATAAAGCTTGTGTCTCTCAAGAATGATACCCACCTGTCTTTTTCTTTAAGATACTTCCAGCATAACCCTTCAAAAACTGCCGCATTGTCCATCTGGATAATCTCATCTTCGTGGGCCACCAGATTGTCATGAAATACATGGGCCGGACAATGATTGAGGCAGCCGCTGTTTGCCAGCAGATAAAGCTTCTTGCCATGGGTGTCGCACCATTTTTTTAGTTTCTCTATCTGCTCCTTATTGCGGTTTTGTTCCCGCTGCATATAGAAGCCGTCAAAATAATCATTGATATATTCCATCCCCCTGATGGTCCCGATACTCATATTCACGGAAGCGCGCAATTCGATATCCTTATAATGCTCTTTTAGGAATCCGGCAATTACCGGTGAAGTGGTGGTCACAGCCTGAAGGCCGAATCTTTTGCTTAAATAGCCTACTGATCCATCTATGCGGCTGAATAGCTGTTTGGAAAGGCTGTACTTTCCATAGCAATTACTATTCAGCAGCAGGCTCAGTTTTATCCCGTTATCCGACAGGAAGGCAAGGTCTTTTATCTGTTTCTCCTGCGCTTCCCAGGGGGTAAAGTCCGGAGAATCAGTAGTCCTGTTCCTTCCGTTTGCAAAGTCCGACCAGGCAAAATATACTTCCGAAACATGTTCTTTATACTGCACGATAGTCTCCATAAAATCGCTGTTTACCTGCAGCTGATATCCGGTCATATATCTCATCTATATCAAATCCTTTTTAATTATCACACTATATAAACTGGAAATCATGGATAAATTATGATCTCACAATATCCTTTGCCATGATCCTAATATAAATAAAAGCATATACAACATTGAAAATCTATTTAATTGTCTTCCATTTCCATGTGGTCATTTGTAATTGTTTTTTATATAATTATTAGTTTAAGACCTAAAATAATATTTCCTGGATCCTGGAATGCAGACACGGAACATCCCCATAATCGCAGATTCACATTACACCACATCAAAGGTACACAAGGATATCACTGAATCGATCTGCAGAAATGCAGCGCGTTTTCGCATGCCGGCAGAAATCGTCCATATAAACAAAAATGGTATCGATTGGGATAGACTTCCTCCGGCTGTGATCGTTACACCCGGATCGATGACCTATCTCAAAAAAGTTATAAGCAGCCTTCAGCAGGCAAATAAAAAGATCCTGCTGGCAGGACTGGATTCTGATTCCTTCGGGATCGATATCAGCTGTATCTCGCCCAGCCGCTATTTTGACACCTTCCGGCTGATACGCTATCTGCAGGATTGCGGCCGCGGCAGGATAGCGCTGGTGGGGTTCCGCAAGGATGATATTACTGATTCGATACGGTACCCGGTTGCTGTCAACACCATTAATACCTTTGACAAAGTTCACTATGCCGATCAGTCATTTTTCTGGAATACCGATCTGGCCGGCTGCCTGGAAGATTTCCTGAAAAATGCAGGAAAATTCAATGCCGCTGTATGTCCCAATGACCCGGTTGCGGTGCATCTGGTAAAAGCCTGTTTGGACTATGGGATCCGCATACCTGAAGATCTCTATATAGCGGGATTCAGCATTATGCGTATCAGCAGTTTCGTGAAGCCGGCCCTCACCAGGATAGCAACCGACTTTTCTGAAATAGGCTCACATGCATTAAATATATTAAAATATATAGTAAATAATATAGAAAGTGACATTGCGCTTAAAATACATGTACCCAGTAAGCTGATCTTGGGTGAAAGTACGGAAAACAAGCCCGAAAAAACCCCCGGCAATGTTTTCAGTTCCTCAGATCTTTGTAAAGTAAACAGGTCAAGAGTCAGATTTCTGGGAAACATAATGGTAAAAAATACGCTACAGCTGGAAAAGTGCCTTAACCAGCGCGATGCACTGGATCTGAAAATCATGGACTGCCTGCTTAAAGGCCTTAGTTATGAAGCCATAGCCGAAAATCTTTATATAAGTCCCAGCGGCATCCAGTATCGCGTGAATAAGATATATAACGATGCAGATGTAAGCAGCCGGGCTGAGTTTGAAGACCTGGTCAAAAAGGTCCTGGGCAGCAGCAATCCTTTTGACGGATCTTAAATGCTTATCATAGTAAATATAACCTGTTACAGAATATGAAAAACCTGTGAGATCATATTGTATTTTAATATTTTTTATTCTACCGGAAATACATCATGATGACGGGGAGAACCCCTGGCCAGCAAAAAAACCTCCCGAGACATGCAGTTCTGTGCCGGTAACCTGATCTGAGATATCTGATAATAGATAAAGCACTGCCGGTACATTGTCTTCAACGGTCTGCAGTCTTCCCATAGGCATCACTTCCCTGCCGCGATCTTCCATGGAACTGATATCTCGGCCGCCTTTTCCCAGCAGCTTGATCTCATTTGGTGTCAGGACCCATCCCATGGTGACCCAGTTGGCCCTTATTTTATTTACTGCGTAATTTCTGGATATATGCCTGGTAAGGGTAAGTATGGCACCTTTGGAACATGCATATGCCGCATGCCTCTTTGTTCCACCATATCCCATGGTGGAACCGATATTCACTATAGAACCCCCGCCTGATGCCAGCATGGACTTTATGGCATATTTGCAGCAGAAAAAGGCTGATTTAAAATTTGTGTCAAATACATCATAGTAAAGGCTTTCATCTGTTTCCGTGATCTGGCTCTGGGTGGTAATGCCAGTATAATTGACCAGGCCGTCTACCCTTCCGAATTGTCTTTGGGCAGCATCTATCAATCCCTGGCAATTTTTGACTTTCCTTACATCGCCTTTGAAAAATATTGCTTCGGAACCGGATATCTCCTTAATCCGGTCTATGACCTCCCTGCCGTCATTTTCATCCCTTCCGCCTATTACCAGCCTGCCGCCTTCGGCGGCAACTCCCAGGGCGATACCTCTTCCCAATCCCTTGGTGCCTCCATTGATGACGATTACTTTGTCTTTTAAAAATAGGTCCAATTTTGACTCCTGACACTCTTTTGTCTAATTGTCATATAAATCACCTTGAAAGATCCAGTATATTCAGGACATCCTGCCTGCCCAGTCTGTCAAAGCTGCCTATTTCTTTGCCTCCCGTACATTTTTCGGCTATCTCATCAAGACGATCATATGGTATTTTTGCTTCTTTCAGGGTCGTGGGCAGTCCCATCATACGTAAAAATCCAATATACTTGTCTATGCCTTCAAGCGCAATATCTTCCCTGGCCCCGGTCTCAGGTGCAACATCCCATATTTTTACAGCAAACTGGTAGAACCTGTCAATATTGTTTTTATAGACATATTTCATCCAGGCCGGAAAGATGACGGCAATCCCTGCCCCATGCGCAATGTCATATATAGCGCTTAACACATGCTCTATCCCGTGTGATGCCCAGTCCTCGGTCCTGCCCATTCCCATGATCCCGTTGTGGGCAAGCGTACCGGACAGCATGATCTCGGCACGGGCATTATAGTTTGACGGTTCCTCCATTACTATATATGAATTTTTTATTACTGTCTTATACAAAGATTCGATCAATGCGTCAGTCAGGCCTACATCCGGCTCCCGGGTGAAATAGCGCTCCATCATATGTGACAGTATATCAGATATCCCGCATGCGGTCTGGTATGGCGGAAGGGAAAATGTGTTTTCCGGATTCAGGATAGCAAATCTTGGCAGCAGGACATTGCTGGGGTAGCCTCTTTTATGCCATCCGTCTTCATTGGTTATAACTGCTCCCGGATGCGATTCGCTCCCGGATGCCGGGAGTGTAAGCACCACTCCCACCGGCAGGATGCTGGAGACTTCTTTCTTTTCCTTTCCCGAGAAAAAATCCCATACATCGCCGTCATATGATAGTCCCAGGGATATGGCTTTGGCCGAATCTATGACGCTGCCCCCGCCCACAGCCAGGATAAGATCTACATTTTCTTTTCTGCACAACTCAATACCCTCCCTTACCAGGCTCAATCTGGGATTGGGTTTTACTCCGGCAAGCTCTACTATGTCTATGCCTTCGGATTTTAGTGACTTTACGATCCTTTCATACAGGCCGATCTTCTTTATGATATTGTCTCCATAGTGATGCAGTAATACTTTGCTGCCCCCCAGGCCTTTTACCTCTTTTCCTGCCTGGTGATCAGCCTCCCTTCCAAAAATGATCTTTGTAGTATTCTGAAACTCGAAATCTTTCATATTTCCTCCATCAACCCTGCAACAGCATTTCCTTCCCTTAGCGGATGGGCCTCATAGTCACCCCAGAGACGGACCGGGGAAATGGTCACGCTGTCTTCCTTAAAATTAAAAGCAGCCGTGACGGAATAACAGCTCTCGATCCAGCGAGCATTCAGGTGAAAGGTATCACTTTTGACCCATGCTCCGTCCAGGACTACCATATCTATGGGAGTGTTTTCCAGGTTATACCTATTTAGCCTTCTTACGCCGTCCAGCCCGACCTTTAGACTGACTTCCTTACCGTGCTCCATGAACCTGAAGATGCAGTTGCCGGCTTTGCCGGATTCCAGTGAAAACCATTCCAGTCCTTTTACTTTTTGGAATGGCTCATTATAGGTGGTATGATCATATATATTGCTCCGCAATGTGAAAGTACCTTTTACAATCGTGTAAACTTTTCCGTCTATTTCACTGGCCATCTCCGGGATATGACGGCATTCAGGATTTCCCAGCGACAGTCTCTGCATCCTCTTCGCCAGCCTGGTGCTGGCTTTGCTGTTTTCCGGCAGTTTTTCTTTTTTTACTGCAGGCAGCAGGCTCTTGAATATGTGCCCATGTGATTCAAAATAATACTCCGATGATCTGAAAGAGTCTATAAAATCAATACCGGCGGGGTTTAGATATTTGCCGGTCTGGTAAAATACTACTATCATATCCAGATCAGGCGCTACAATGGCAGCCTGCCCCAGGGCTCCGGAACCGTAATATGA
>CAYPXQ010000025.1:0-4222 GCA_964414685.1 uncultured Actinomycetota bacterium | reverse complement strand
CTTTCCTATGGCCGCCTGTATGGGCACTTCAAAATTCTGCCTGGGGACTAATTTGCGCAGCCTGAGGGCCAGTTCCCTGCCTATATAATATGCATTATCCCTGTGGACTATTACCGATAATTCATCTACCCTGTCTCCCGCTACCAGTATATCCAGTTTTACCAGGTCCGACTCTTCAAATCCAATAACTTCATAATCAAGTGACGCATAACCTGAAGAGATGGATTTTAACTGGTCAAAGAAATCCACTATTATCTCTGAAAGGGGAAGGATGTATTTTAATTCCACTCTTTCTATGGATATATATATCATGTCCACAAAATCCCCCCTCTTGGATTCTGCCAGCTTCATTATCTTGCCTATATATTCTTTGGGGGTTATTATGGTGGCTTCGGTAAAAGGCTCCTCGATCTTTATCATCTTTTCCTGGTCGGGAAAATCAGAAGGCCGCTTCACTTCAATGACTTCACCTTCGGCAAGCGTGATCTGGTAAGCCACATTGGGAGCAGTGGTTATGAGATGCAGGTCATATTCTCTCTTCAGCCTCTCCTTTATTATCTCCATATGCAAAAGCCCCAGAAAGCCGCACCTGAAGCCAAATCCCAGGGCTGTGGAAGATTCCGGACTGAAATCCAGGGATGAATCATTAAGGGCCAGCTTACCCAGCGCATCCCTCAGATCCTCATAGTCGCCGCCGTCCAGGGGGAAAAGCCCGGAATACACCATGGGCTTGGGCTTCTTATAGCCGGGCAGGCTTGAAGGAGCCGGATCATCTGCCGATGTTATGGTATCGCCTACCACTACATTCTCTACTTCCTTTACACCTGTTATCAAATAACCCACTTCGCCGGCTGCAAGTGTGTCCTTTTTTATCATCTCGGGACCGAATATACCTACTTCCTCCACATCGGATACCGTGTTTTCTCCCATGAATTTTATCCTCATTCCTTTTTCCAGACTGCCGTTTACTACCCTTATAAGTCCCACCACTCCCCGGTAGGAATTGTACTGGCTGTCAAATACCAGGGCCTGCAGGGGAGCTTCCCTGCTGCCCGAAGGAGCCGGTATGCGGTTTATTATGCTCTCCAGGACCTCATCTATGCCCTCTCCCGTCTTTGCGCTTACCCGGAGTATCCCGTCTTTCTCTACACCCAGTATCTTTCCCAGCTCCTGGGCCACTTCGTCTGCGCTGGCGCTTTTGAGGTCTATCTTGTTTATTACCGGGATTATCTCCAGTTCATTATCCATGGCCAGGTATACATTGGCCAGTGTCTGGGCCTGTATGCCCTGAGTGGCATCCACTACCAGGATAGCCCCCTCGCAGGCAGCCAGGCTCCTTGATACCTCATAGGAAAAATCGACATGCCCCGGAGTATCTATGAGGTTGAATATATACTCCTCATTATTGTCCCTGTCTTTATAAAGCACCCTTACGGCATGGGCCTTTATAGTTATTCCCCTTTCCCGTTCCAGGTCCATATCATCAAGGAACTGCTCCAGCATCTTCCTCTTGCTGACTGTGCTGGTTATCTCCAGGATCCTGTCAGCCAGGGTGGACTTGCCATGGTCTATATGGGCTATTATGGAAAAGTTCCTGATAAGCCTCTTATCTATCATCATCCCTGCCTTTTTTGCCAAACCTGTTTTTTAGACTTCCAAGCATATTCATCACAAACCTTACCTCGTCCATCCTTAAAAGTATGGTAAAGCCCAGATATATCCCTGCTCCCGCAACTATCATGGCCAGCACCAGAATGATCATCCATGCCAGGCCCCTGTAGGCAAATACCGATATATATCTCCAGGCAGCATATATTATACCGCCCATCATACCTGTGGAAAGGATTATCTTCCAGTATGCTCCTATTATCCTCCTGGCCCCCAGGCTGCCTACTTTTTTCCTCAGTATCGCCAGTAGCACTATGACATTGAAGGCTGCCACCAGGGTAGTGGAAAGGGCCAGTCCGGCCGCATCCATATACCTTATCAGTATCCAGTCCAGGAGCAGGTTTACCAGTATGGATGCCCCGGCCACCTTGAGCGGTGTCCTGACATTCTTAAAAGCATAGAAAATGCGGTTAAGTATCATGAGCAGTCCGAAAAATACCAGTCCCAGGCTGTGGAATATGAGGATGAAGGACACCCTGGAAGTATCTCCGGTCCCGAAATTATTATGCTCAAACAGCACCTTTATTATGGGGTATGACAGTATCACAAGCCCCGCCGATGCCGGCAGCATCACATATCCTATCTCTCTTACTCCCAGGGAGAAGCTCTCCTTTATGCCGTCTATATCGCCTTCTGCCGCCTGCCTGGATATGAGGGGATAGAGCACGGTTATTATGGCTACCGAGAAGACCCCCAGGGGAAGGTTGGCCACCCTCCAGGAAAGGGTCAGGGCGGTAGTGTTTCCCGCACCCAGGCCAAGGGCAAAGAAATTATCCACACTGTTATTAAGCTGGACTGCCCCCAGGCTTAAAAGTATGGGAAACATGAGGCCGAATATCTCTTTTACCCCCTCATGCTTCAGGTCTATTATAGGCCTGTAGCTAAGCTTCGATACCCTGAGCTGGGGAAACTGTATGATAAGATGCAGCAGGGAACCTGCCATCACCCCTATGGCCATGGAATAGATCCCCAGCTGCCTGAAAAAGATAATAACCGATATTATGGTCACAATATTCAGCACAAAAGGCGCCAGTGAGGGGATGGTAAAGATATCATGGGAATTAAGTATCCCCGCAGCCAGGCCGGAAAGGCTCAAAAACACCAGCGAGAATATCATTATCCTGTTCATCAGTACGAATTTGACTACATCCATCTGGTTACCGGCTATAAGGGAAAGAAGGGAGCCGATCTGGGGAGACAGTATATAGATGATCCCGGATATGATTATAAAGGATATAAGCATTATATTGGTTATGGAATTAACGAAGATCCTGCTGTCTGCCTGCCTCTTCTTCTTGATATAAAGGGAATATATGGGGATGAATGCAGCCACTATGAGCGATTCGGCAAAAAGTATGCGGAAGAGATTAGGTATGAAAAAAGCCCAGGTGAAGGCATCCACGTCATAGTTAAGGCCAAAATAACCTGCCATTATCTGGTCTCTTGCCAGTCCCGAGATCTTGGAAAGCAGTATGGCTGCCACAACCAGGGCAGTGGCCCCCAGTATTTTTTTTCTTGATATCAGCCTGTCTTCTATCATAATATTATATACCGCCTCATCTAAAGATTGTATTATAGCATTAAGGAGCCTTTGCAGAAACTGGATGCATCCAGAAGGCAGCATTTGGCTAAGGTATGTTTTTGCTTAAAAAATATTCCTGTACCGGCCGCCAATAAGTGTTTTTATTTAAATCAAAAAGTGCTAAAATGTGTCTTTGCTTTTGATGAATATATCATGTGGAGGAAAAATATATGCCGAATATAAAATCCCAGATAAAACGGGACAGGCAGAACAAAAAAAGGACTATAAAGAATAAAGTCTTAAAGTCAAAGATAAAGACTGCCCGTAAAAACCTTGCAGAAAAAGTCGAGGCCGGGAACCTCGAAGAGGCAAAAGCCAGTCTTAAAGCACTGGATAAGGCACTGGATAAGGCGGTAAAGAACAGTGCCGTACATAAGAACTATTCTGCCAATAAGAAATCACAGGCTGCCGGGCTGGTCAATTCCATAGAGGGAAAACAGGCTTCTTAAACATTGCGGCCGGGGACTTTTCGATTGGACCTGATCCAGTATTTTAACCGCATTGTCCTGTAGTTTTGGGTTAGGCCTTCCTTTCCCTGTAAAGATTCCCCAACCAAATAAGGAAACTCTGGCTCCACTGAAAGAAGCAGAAGATATAAGGAAGAAAATAGTAAATTCAGAATCAAAAAGTGTAGAAGATTTTGTCAGGGAAATGGACACATGATAAAAAGAGCCCATTATACCAGCAAGTTCAAGAAAGACTTCAAGCAGTTAAGTCAATACAGTTAACCATTTCACCTGGGTTCATTGTAGCTGCCATGCTGATCCCGTATACTCGTGCCGGTTATACTGACTATCAATTTTTTCACCAGCTTACTGCTGTCGATAATACTCTTCCTTAGCTCGACATCATAATCATTCAGCATCCCTATAATACTTATGATCTCTGCCCGGTTACAGTTTTCGGAAAACCTGATACATTTATTGACTATGCATCCAAATAGAAAAGGCAGTACGTCTTGATAAAAAATGG
>CAYPXQ010000024.1:0-26789 GCA_964414685.1 uncultured Actinomycetota bacterium | reverse complement strand
AAACACTGGCAAATACTTACTGATAGGTGATTAAGCACATATTTTTGCTATAATCATATATATGGATTTAAACCAACTTCTTCTAAAGATATATGAAGCTGCCGGGATGCAGCGCTGGAACGACCAGATAAGGACCATCGAATTCACGGAGCTGGATAAGCAATCCCACAAGATGATAGCCGCTTATGTCCTGGGAAGATGCCATGAAGACAGGACAGGTGAAAAGCTGGACTGGATAAGGGTGATCGAGACCGGCATATATGACTTTTTAAAGAGGATAGTGCTTACCGACCTTAAACCCCCCCTCATATACAGGATAAGGCAGGACAGGAAAAAATATGAAAGGCTTAACCGGTGGGTGTTCGATAAGATAAAACCTTATCTGGATGTCCTGAACGGGGAGTTTGCCGCCAATCTCAGAAAGCACCTTGAAAGTCCCGAAGAAAGTCCCGAGGCAAGGCTGGTAAATGCGGCTCACTTTTATATAACTGACTGGGAGTTTATGATAATAAAGCAGACAAGCCCCCGGAATTTTCTCCACAGCGAGATAGACCAGAGCATAAGCAGGGAAAAGGAAAAGTACAGGGACCTTGAAGCCGTAAGGTACCTGGAAGGCAGGGGCAGGAGGCTCAGGGACTTCCTGGATATTGCCGGGCAGCTCAGGTTCCAGCAGAGGTGGAGCCATATCTACCGGGTCCCCAGGACATCTGTGCTCGGGCATATGCTCATCGTAGCCATATTCTCTTATCTTTTCTCATATATCACGGGAACCGGGCGGGAGAAAAGGATAAACAATTATTTCACCGGACTTTTCCACGACCTACCGGAAGTGCTTACCAGGGATATAATAAACCCGGTAAAGAAATCGGTGGAGGGTCTGGACGGCCTAATAAAGGAATATGAAGCAGAGGAGATGGAGAAAAAGATATACAAACTGATACCGGAAAACTGGCATTCTGATATAAAAAGCTATACCGAAGATGAGTTTACTGATACAAAACTGCGGGACGGCATGCTGGTAAAAGGGGCGGACGACCTGGCTGCCTATATAGAAGCCCGCCTGGCGCTTGCCAACGGCATAAAGAACGCTGCCCTGGAAAATGCCATGGAAAGCCTGGAACTTAAATATGAAGGATGCGGCAATATCTCAGGCATCGATTTTGCGGCTATATATAAAAATTTTGGCAATAGACATGAGATCATCCGGGGGGATCGAAAGGTATGAAAAGACAAGAGATGCTGGAGCTGGTGCGGAAAAATATAAAAAACAAAAACCTGGTAAACCACTGCCTGGCGGTGGAAGCCATAATGGAAGCCCTGGCAGAAGAGCTGAACAGAAGGGCAGGCACAGACGAAAATGACGTGGAAAAATGGAAGGCTGCCGGACTGATGCATGACATAGACTACGGCATGACAGCAGATGATCCGGAAAAACATGCGCTCCTGGGGGCTCAGATGCTAAAAGACATGGGTTTTGACGATGGGATAATCCATGCAGTAAAAGCCCACAATGCGGTGCACGGACTGCCCAGGGAAAAAAATATGGACATAGCCCTCTATGCCGCCGATCCGGCATCGGGGCTTATTGTAGCTGCCGCCCTGGTAAGGCCGGAAAAAAGATTAGGCGCACTGGATGCAGGGTCAGTGCTTAAAAGGTTTAAGGAAAAGGCATTTGCCCGGGGAGCCGGCAGGCAGCAGATATTGGAATGTGAAAAGCTGGGACTTAGCCTGGAGGAATTTTTGGGCATATCACTTTCTGCCATGCAGGGCATAGCAAAGGACCTGGGGCTTTGACGCCTGGATAGGTCAAGCATAAAAATTTTACAGGATTCCCTGCTGGCGGGGGAACCATAGGACGGGGACGAGAAAGGAAATTCCTTTATAAGTCTCACTTAAGTCCTGAGTAAATAGGCATATAGATAAGTTTTCCAAAATCCTGCTTTTTATAGAGCTTAGATGAAAGGACAAAACCCTTCTCAATCTCAGGATATTCCTTCAGAAGAAGTTGCATGCTCCTCATCTTTCCCGCAGCTCCGCTTTTGACTTCAATTGGATAAATATTTGCACTTCTTGATATGACATAATCTACCTCTGCGCTGCTTCCTTTTTTCATCCTGTTCCAGTAGAAGATCTTCGAGTTCTCCGATCCGCCTGAGGCCAGCAGTTCCTGACCTACAAACTGTTCTGCCACAGCTCCCCTGTAAACCGAGTTAAGGTCAGAGGAGTTGATCGTATCAAGAGGGTCGATACCGCAAATATGCTGCATCAGGCCGACATCGAGAAAAAGGGCTTTAAATACTTTAGCAGATACATTTGCCCCAAGAGGAAGACCTGATATATTTGTGGAATAGACCGGGTGAACAAGAAATGCTTTTTCAAGTAATTTAAAGGAAGCTTTTGTAACCTCAATTCTTCTATCAGGATCAAGGCGGGTATATTTTATCTGTGATCCAACACTGGACGGAACTGACTTTATTAGCTGCTCAAGGCTTTCTAGATTTACCCTGGCATATTTAGCAAAAGATTCGAGATAAGATTGTACAATGTCGCCGTGCAACTGCCTTACTGCAGCCAGGGAGCCGCTGTCAAAATATTTTTTTACTGCTTCAGGCATACCGCCGACGATCAGATAACGCCTGAGCTCTTCCATAACTGAATTATGCAGGATTTCCTTTATGGGCCCGGGTTTGAAAATCGAGGGGAGTTTTTCAATAAGTATTTCTTTTCCGCCGGCAAGGAGAAATTCCCTAAAAGTCATTGGCCGCATCCATATGAAAGTCACTCTTCCCACAGGAAAAGAGATTGAATCCATGGCAAACTCAAGAAGAGAACCAAATGCCATTTGACCTGCCAGGTTCCCAGAATTAAATCGATATATGGTCTATATCACATGCAATTTATGATATTTCAGAACGGTCTTGCAGTTTTCCGGTATTCTTTCTTTAAGTAATTATAGTGTGTATAATTAGTTTGTATTCCAGGATCAGTAAACAAGGATTATGGTCACCGGCTGATGCTCTTTGAGATATTAAATGTACTTAAAAACAAAGTCACAGAAGAAGAGATAAATGATGCAAATATAATGGAGATACTCTTTAATATGGGGATAATCTGCACAACAGAGATCAATATACTGGAAAATGCAGTTAAAAATGCATATAAATATGATCTCAGCGTATATGACGGCATATTCCTTGCTGCAGCCCAGCATTATAGAGGAAGGCTGATAACTGATGATGAAAAGCTGCTGCAGCAAGAGCAGGGATAATGGCGTGATCCTGCTTAAGGATTATGTATAATAAGAAGATAATAATCTCAAAATCAAAATATATGGCAGGCCTGCAGTGTCCCAGGTATATGTGGTACCAGGTACATGCCAGGGAAAAGATCCCCGGTCCTGACTTTTCCACAAGGTTCATGTTTCACCAGGGACACCTGGTGGGGGAATATGCCAAAAAGCTTTTTCCTGAAGGCATTGACCTGGGAAAGATGAAAGATATCGGGGAGCAGCTGGCAAAGACAGCCGAGCTGCTGCCGAAAAGACGGCCGATCTTTGAAGCTTCTGCAAGCACAGGCGATTTATACAGCAGGGCGGACATACTGAAGCCGGCCCCGGGAGGCGCCTGGGATATCATAGAGGTAAAAAGCGCGACCACTTTAAAGGAAGAATATATAAATGATGCGGCATTCCAGAAATATACATTCCTGGCTGCAGGAATAAAAATAGAGAACTGCTACCTGGCAGTTATAGACAGCAGTTATGTAAAAAACGGAGATATAGACCATGAGAAACTTTTCTATGTCCATGATGTCTCAGAACAGGCGGATGAAATCCTGCCCGGTATGCCGGAAAAGATAGCTGGCATGCTTGAGATGCTGGAGAGTCCCGAACCCCCGGAGACTGGAATAGGCAGGCAGTGCCACAGCCCCTATACCTGCCCCCTTAAAGGCATATGCTGGGAACATATGCCGGACAATCATGTATTTAATCTGTACGGCAATAAGGACAGGGCTGTCGAGCTTTGCGCCAGGGGAATACTTTCAATCGATGATATACCCGATGATTATGACCTTACCCTTAAACAGGAGATACAGAGGGAATGCGCCTCTTCCAGGAAGCCGTATATTGACAGGGGGCAGATAGTAAGATTTCTGGAAAAGCTGAAGGAGCCACTATATTTCCTTGATTTTGAGACTTATTCTACCGCTATTCCCATCTATGAAGGGACCAGGCCCTTCCAGAGGATGCCATTCCAGTATTCCATCCATGTGGTCGATGACCTTTATGGAGAATCAAGGCATCATGATTTCCTGGCATCAGGCAGCGGCGACCCCAGGAAAGAATTGCTGGAAAACCTTAAAAAACAACTGGGCGGCTCGGGGAGCATCATAGTATATTATGATTACTTTGAAAAAGGCATATTAAGGGAGCTGGCCGGTGAGTATCCTGAATATGCGGAATGGGTGGAATCAGTTATACCCCGCATAGTGGACCTGTACCGGCCCTTCAGGGATTTCTATTATTATAATTCCATCCAGAAAGGCAGCGCTTCGGTAAAAAATGTCTTGCCTGCCATAACCGGATACAGCTACAGGGATATGGATATAGCCGATGGATTATCTGCCAGCGTATATTTCCTCTATGCCTGCGGGCATTACAGGATAGGAGAGAGCTGTCCTTCGCCCCGGGAAGTAGAAAAGATAAGAAAAGACCTTATGACCTACTGCAGGATGGATACCGGGGGCATGATACATATACTGAGAGGGCTAAAGGAAGCTGTCGGGCACGCAACTTAAGAAAAATAACAATAAATTTAATCTAAAAAAAGGAGACATATGAAATATACGAGATTCCCTGGATCAGGCATAAAGGTTTCAAGATTCGGCATGGGCTGCATGAGGCTTCCCATGATGACTGACTCTAAAGGCAAATCAGTAATTGATGAAAAAGAGTCAGTAAGCATGATAAGGTATGCTGCCGACAACGGGGTCAATTATTTTGATACGGCATATGCCTATGTCGGAAGCGAAGAAGTCCTGGGGAAAGCGCTGGCAGGGGGCCTAAGAGAGAAGGTGATAATAGCCACCAAATGCCCTACCTGGAATATAAAGGGCAGCGGGGATTTTGACAGGTTCCTCCTGGAGGAATTATCCCGCCTCAGGACCGAGTATATAGATTTCTATCTTCTCCATGCCCTGGGAAAAGCGAACTGGGAAAAGGTGGAAAAGTTTGGATTGCTGGAAAAGCTGGATGAGGCCAAAAAGAAGGGCATTATAAAATATGCCGCCTTTTCCTTCCATGATGACCTTAAGACATTTAAGAAGATAGTGGACTCCTATCCTTTCGACATGTGCCAGATACAGTTAAACTTCCTTCAGGAAGACTACCAGGCAGGTGTTGAGGGCATGAAATATGCAGCCTCTAAAAACATGGGAGTTGTCATAATGGAACCTCTTATGGGAGGTCTTCTGGGAAATGCAGTGCCTGATGAGTTCGTAAAGCAATGGGACGCGTCAGGGATAAAAAGGACTCCGGCAGAATGGGGCTTCAGATGGGTGGCTGATTTTAAAGAAGCCACAGTCATCCTGAGCGGAGTAAATACTATGGAGCAGCTGGAGGAAGACATTGCCATATTCTCAGATGTACTTCCAGGCTCCCTGACAGACAAGGAAGTCGAGACCTATAAGAAGCTAAAGGGTCTTTACCAGGAAAAACTGAAAGTCGCCTGCACCGGCTGTGCCTACTGCATGCCCTGTCCATCCGGAGTAGACATCCCGACCGTATTCAGGTTCTACAATAATACATTCCTGGGGGGCGAGGAAGAGCGGTGGAAGAAGACCTACAGGTCATTTCTGGGGAAAAAAGATGCCGATGCCTCCCAGTGTTCAGAATGCGGACAGTGCCAGGAAGCCTGCCCCCAGGATATAGACATAATAGAAAGGCTGAAAGAAGCCCATGAACATATGATGTCTGATTAGCTGAAAGAAAAGGACAATAAGATATATAATAGAGGCGGCTGTCAGCTATAATCTTTAATGTGCCTTATAAAACCATAATCCCTGCTGCAGGACACTATCTCCCCATCTTCGGTATAGAGGATGGCATCAGCAGCATCTGCAACAGCAATATACAAAGCATCATAAAAAGTCAGGCTGTTTTTTACTGCAATGTCTATGGCCTGTCCAAGAAGTTTTGAATCCGGGCGGATTATTTTCATATTCATCTTTATCAGGCTTTCCTTTACAGCCGCAATATCTTCCCGGGTAAAATCCGGTTTTGTCAAAAAAGCATTAAGGACTTCAAGAAATAAAAGACCGGGCACTATTATCTCCACATCTCCCAGACTTTTTCTCTCCTGTATGGAAAGAGCAGAACCCACATATTCCTCAGCTTCATCTTTAAACCATTTTATTGCTACCGAAGCATCAATGACTACATCCATATCAGTGTTGCCTGTCCCTGGATTCCCTGATAACCTGAGATCCTTTTTTATTATCTTTAAATCCGCCTTTTTTCTGCCTGAGGCGCTTTGAAGTCTCTATGGCCCACTCCATATCCTTTCTTTTTTTCTCCAGTTCTTTTTTTTCCCTGACACCTGCGATATATGAAGTCGCTGCTTCACGGATCAGGAAGCTTTTTGTCAGGCCCTCTTCATCACAAAACTCATCTATTTCTTTCAGGGTTTCTTCCGGTATGGTTATATTTATTTTTTTTGAACCCATATATCTTCACCAATTATAAGTATAAATAGTAGAGATTGCATGTCAAGATATTAAATGATTATAATCGATAGGCCGTATTCATCGATAATTTCTTTAAGGAATACAAACAGCAGTAGTGGTGGGCGATATTGGAGTTGAACCAATGACCTCTGCGATGTCGACGCAGCGCTCTAACCAGCTGAGCTAATCGCCCCTGCTATTATTTTTTTATGTTCTGCAGGACCTCGCTGCTAATCCTTTCCACCAGGTCCTGGTATATGACGGTCTTTGCTTCGGGCTTGAACCTGGGATCGGTTATCCCGCATGAAGTCTCGGAACAGGTTATGCAGAGTGTCTTATCGGCAGCGCACTGGCCTCTTGAGCCGAATGCAGCCATCCTGTCCATAACTACCTTCTTGACCTCATCCATGGCCATCTTTGCCAGGTCGGGATAGCTGATCGAGCCCGGATGCTCTTCTATGAACTTATGCACTCTCTGTACTGCTGCCTGTGATATGCCGGTATAGAAGTTTATCTTGCATATGCCCATGCCGGCAGCTTTCCTGAAATCATCATCGGAAATACCAGAGCCTCCATGGAGGACCAGAGGTATATCAACTGTATCCTTTATGGCTTTTAGCCGGTCAAAATCCAGGCGGGGCTCCCCTTCATAAAGTCCGTGTACATTGCCTATGGATATCGCCAGGGTATCAAGACCGGTCTCATTAACGAAATACCGGGCATCCTCGACCCGGGTAAACAGATCTTCGGAAGCAGAATGGGCGACAGCCGCTTCCACTCCCACAGCTTCTCCGCCGACATTTCCCAGCTCTCCCTCAACGCTTACATCCACGCTATGGGCAATCCGCACCACTTCTCTGGTGTTTCTGGCATTTTCCTCCAGGGGATGTTCCGAACCGTCATACATTATAGAGGTAAAGCCGGCCCTTATTGCCCTTACCATAGTCTTTAAGCTCTTTCCATGATCGAGGTGGACGCACACCGGGATGCTCACATTCCTGGCTGCACTTATGAGGGCAGGAGCAATGTCTTCCAGGTTGAGATACCTGAAATGCATCTCTGCCAGCTGGAGTATGACCGGGGAGTTGGATTCTACCGCGGCGTCAAGGATGTGATCTATAAGATCGATATTGGTGACATTAAAAGCGCCCACTGCATATTTGTTCTCCTTTGCATGCGCCAGGAGGTCTTTCATGTTTATAAGGGCCATCTTTATCCTTTCGGGCTTAAAATATTTTTCAAAATACCAGACCAGGCTATTATAAATATTAGGACATTTTTTATCAACAGTACAGATGCAATTTACAGCAGGCCTATCCGGACGGCAGCAGCCGGATGCATGCATGATTAGAAAAATACCGGCATAGATGATATAGTCTGATTATTATTGATTAGAACAGGAAAAGATGACAGCAGCCTATATAATGATAAAATCGAGTCCCGGCGCGGAAAATGATATATTTGCCCGGATAAAAAAGATCGGGCAGGTAAAGACAGTCCATACCATAACAGGCCCCTATGACCTTATAGTCTATGTGGAGGCAGAAGGACTGGACAGCCTGGGAAAGACAGTAATATCAAAGATCCAGAACCTTAAAGGCATAACAGATACCATGACCTGCGTGGTGGTAGATCCCATTTAGGGCACGGATTTCCAGCAATATTATCTAAACTTTTTACCTGTTTTAATTTAATACTGGTTAATTGTTGATATAATAAATATATATTGAAAACGAGATCAAACAGATCAGGAGGTTATTTATGAAACTTATACCAAAAGTAGTCATCGGGGTCATCATCTTTGTGGTGGTCCTGGTTGTCCTTATAAACAGCTTTGTAGTGGTGCAGGCTGGTAATGTAGCGGTGCTTACACAGTTTGGAAGGACAGTGGGGGTGACTTTTGCCCCGGGTATCCATATGAAGATACCTTTCATACAGAATACTGTGAATTATTCCACCAGGCAGGTCACCTATGAGACAAGCGACTTTCCTGAAAGCAGTAAATCCATGTACCCTGACTTTACAGTCGACACCACATCTTCAGACGGTCAGCAGATCAAGCTCAAATATACCATAAGGTTTGCCATCGACGGAAAGCAGGCTGAGTGGATACTTAATAATATAGGCACCATGGATCAGCTGGTGGAAAAAGTGGTAAAGACGGAAGCCAGGTCGCTTTCCAGGAATATCCCCAAGAAATATACGGCGGCGCAGCTTTATTCAGAGCAGGTATTTGATGTACAGGCAGAGATAGGTGAGATACTGGTACCTATCTTTGAGGAGAACGGCATCATAATGGACGAATTCCTGTTAAGGAAGATCGACTTTACCGATGATTATTTCAGCGTGCTGGAGGAAAAGCAGATAGCCGAGGAAAGGATAGTAGTAGAACAGAATGTCCTGGAACAGGAAAAAATAAGGAAGGAACAGGCCATAATCCAGGCCGAAGCCGAAGCAAGGACCATTGATATAAGGGGTGAAGCCCTGAAGCAGAACCCGGAGATAATACAGCTTGAGTTCATCCAGAAACTGGCGCCCAATATCCAGTGGGGCATCCTTCCGGAGACAGGAATAATACCGTTTCTCGACCTTAGCAACATAACTGAGAACATGGGCGGGGACAGCACTTCCACAACCACTACCATCACTATACCTGAGGAAGAAACGGAATAGAAGAGGCACAATAAGTATAAAAAGCTGCAGGCTATTGAAACAGGGCCTGCAGCTTTTTGCTGTGGAAAATACCAATATATATAGGCTGGACCAAATTGATAAGACTGGTTACCATAGACCTGGACGGGACCCTTCTGGATTCCGGATCACAGGTCTCGGAAGAAAACAGGAAAGCAATAAGATACTGCATGGGAAAGGGAGTAAAAGTCTGCCTTTCAACTGGCAAGTCTATGAAATATGCCGGAAAAATAATAAAGGATCTGGGATTGAAGGACCTGCATATAGTCTCCGGCGGGGCTATGGTCATAGATTCAAAACTGGAGCCCGTATATGCAAAAAGAATGCCCGGGCCGGCAGTCAGGGAAACAGTCAGGCTGGCCCGGGAAAATGATGCCGGCTTTGTCCTGGATACTACGGATGGTTTCCTCTATTATGACAGGTATTATGAGGAACTTGAGCACATCTTCCGTTCCGGCGAAATAAAGAAAAAGGTGGAAGACATACTCCGGCCTCATATCATCGACAATTCACTCATGTTCACCATTACTGTTGAAGCTGAGCACCCTTTTAATCAAATACTGGCTGACAGCATCAGCGGCCAGGTGAAGATAAGGCGGGGCGGCCCCTATTTTCTTAATGTCCTTGACGCCGGGGCCGGAAAGACCACCGGCTTGAAAAAAGCGGCCCGGATCTATGGAATAGAGCCGGGAGAGATAATGGTCATAGGGGACAATAATAATGATAAGGGGGCCATGGAGTTTGCCGGTATCTCAGCGGCCATGGGAAATGCAACCAGCCAGATAAAAGGAATTGCTGATTATATCTCTTCTGACAATGATAACAGCGGGGTGGCCAGGGCAGTTTACAGGTTTGTGTAGCCCCGGCATGAATAAATATTCTACTCTTGACGGGACAGGCATAAAAAGGGGAAAATTATATGGACCAGAACAATGGATACAGGCAGCTATTTGTAAAATGGAACATGATAGTGCGAAAGAAGATCATACATGATGGGCTTCAGGACGAGATTTAGACAATATATAGATACCATAAAGGCATATAACAGGATAGCCGGGATAACCAGGATAACCAGGCGGTATTTTGCCATAAACGGATTTGACGGGGTAATAACCAGCATAGGCATACTCCTGGGCAACTATATCATCGATGTCACCAGGCATAAAAATGTCCTTATTGCAGGTATGGCAGTTATAATATCCCTGGGAGTATCCGGTGTATGGAGCGCATACAACAGCGAATCAGCGGAAAGGAAAAAAGAGCTTGACGACCTCTCGGAATCCACTCTGTACGGACTTGAAGAGACGATAATATCGAGAGCCCAGAGGTTTGCCGCTATCTTCCTCTCTGCCGTAAACGGGTTTTCCCCTACCATAATGGCTTTCATACCTCTTATCCCATTCCTGTTTGGAAGCATCATACCCATACAATACTGCTACTGGGCAGGATTCGGCCTGGCATTCCTCATCCTTTTCGGCATGGGGATCTTCCTGGGAAAGGTATCCAGGACCAGCCTGATAGTGAGCGGGCTGAAGATGCTTATAGCCGGCGGGATATGCGTGGGCCTTTCATTGCTGCTTACATTTCTGGAGTAGGGAGTTTCTCCAGCCCTGCAAAAAAGCCCCGCCAGTAAGCGGAGCCTTTTTGCCTGGCAATGCCGACAGCTTACAACTACAGTATTGAGAGGTAGGCGTCGAGCTCATATTTTGAGACATGAGTCCTGTACCTGTCCCACTCAATCTTCTTATTTTCAATAAACTTATTAAAAATATGGTCTCCCAGGGTCCTCTTGACCAGTTCACTCTGCTCCATATACTGTACGGCTTCCCACAGGTTATTGGGAAGGGTATCTATGCCCTTTTCCTGTCTTCTCTCCTCATCCATATCGAATATGTTTTCTTCTACGGGAACGGGAAGCTCATATTTGTTTTTAATACCGTCAAGACCCGCTGCCAGCATAACCGAAAATGCCAGATACGGGTTGCAGGCAGGATCTGGACACCTGAATTCTATCCTGGTGGAATTTTCCTTGCCCGGCTTGTACATGGGCACCCTTACCAGGGTGGACCTGTTCCTCCTGGCCCAGGAAATATATACCGGCGCTTCATATCCCGGTACCAGCCTCTTATAGGAGTTGACCCACTGGTTAGTGATCGCCACTATTTCTTTAGAATGCTTCAGTATGCCGGCTATATACCACTTGGCCTCGTCCGACAGGTTAAAGGGGTCGCTGGCATCATAAAAAGCATTCTTGTCGCCCCTGAAAAGTGACTGATGGGTATGCATGCCGCTGCCGTTTTCCCCGAAAAGGGGCTTTGGCATAAATGTCGCATAGACACCATTTATGGTTGCTACTTCCTTGACTATAAGCTTGTAGGTAAGGGCATTATCAGCCATGGTAAGAGCATCTGTATACCTGAGATCTATTTCATGCTGTGATGGAGCAACCTCATGATGCGAATATTCCACGCCGATACCCATTGCTTCCAGGTAAAGTATGGTATTCCTCCTGAGTTCCGTAGCTACGTCAAGAGTGGTAAGGTCAAAATAGCCGCCCCTGTCCAGTACCTGGGGATCTCCCTCATCGGATTTGAAATAGAAGAACTCCAATTCCGGTCCCACATAAAATGTATATCCCAGATCAGAAGCTTCCTTCAATGTCTTCTTCAGTATCCATCTGGAATCCCCCTGAAAACTGGAGCCGTCAGGATTCTGGATATCGGCAAACATCCTGGCAACGCCGTTTTCCTTGGGGCTCCAGGGCAGTATCTGGAAAGTGGAGGGGTCGGGCATGGCGATAACATCGCTTTCCTCTATCCTGGAGAAACCCTCGATGGAGGAACCGTCAAATCCCATACCTTCCTCAAGGGCTCCCTCCAGCTCTTCTACCGTAAGGGCGAAACTCTTAAGTATCCCCTGTACATCAGTAAACCAGAGCCTGATAAACTTGATGTCATTGTCATGTGCTTTTTTGAGCACATATTCTTTCATTTTGTCACTGTTTTCCATGTCTCATTCCTTTCTTATGGGCATGATCCTCAATGCTGTAATTGTAAGCTGCAATATATTATAGCTTAATAATATTTTCTTAGGTTAAATCCATGTTAATTCTTTAGCCTATGGCCTCTTCTCCTTCTTCGCCTGTCCTTATCCTTATGCACCTGGGAAGGTCAAGGATAAAGATCTTCCCATCGCCGATCTTGCCCGTCCGGGCTCCTTTCTTGATAGCTTCTATGGTGGGTTCCACAAAGTCCTCGTTTACGGCTATCTCAAGCCTGACCTTCTTTAACAGGTTGACTTCCGTAAGTACTCCCCTGTAAGTCTCGGTAAAGCCTTTCTGCTGCCCGGCCCCAAGGACATTGGTGACGGTCATCTTGAAAATATCGTTCTTATACAGCTCCTGCTTGACGTCTGGCAGCTTATGCGGCTGTATCATGGCTATTATAAGTTTCATGTCTTCCTCCTTGCCTGGCCCTCCGGCCATTAGATAATATTGTCAGTCATTCTGGAATATCTGGAAGCCGCCATAGGCCTCCATGCCGTGCTCCTCGATATCAAGGCCTTTTATCTCCTCCTCCCGGGACACCCTGAGCGCTTTTGCCTTTTTCATGATAAAGAAGATAAGGAACATGGTCCCAAGCGTCCAGGCGGCAACAGCCGCTACGCCTGTAAACTGGACCAGAAGCAGCCTGCCTCCGCCGCCGAAGAAAAGGCCGTTTGTATTTTCAAACCCGGCCAGGGAGGCATATTTTTCCTGGGCAAAAAAGCCGACCATAAGGGTGCCGAATATCCCTGTAATGCCATGTACGGAGATAGCCCCCACCGGATCGTCTATATGGAATTTCCTGTCAAATACAGCAATAGAGATGCTTACCAGCACTCCTCCCAGAAGGCCTATCATTATGGCGCTTACGGGCGATACCACGGCACAGCCGGCAGTTATGGCCACCAGCCCGGCAAGGGCTCCGTTAAGGGTCATGGATGCATCCGGCTTTTTATACCTTATCCAGACAAATATCATAGCAGAAAGCGACCCGGCGGCAGCGGCAACTGCAGTATTTACGGCAATGGTGGAGATAGCCGGGCTCGATGCTGACAGGGTGCTTCCTGGATTAAAGCCAAACCAGCCGAACCACAGGATAAAAACACCCAGGGCGGCTATTGCGATATTGTGGCCGGGAATAGCATTGGATGATCCGTCAGTATTATATTTTCCCAGGCGCGGACCCAGCACCGCGGCTCCGGCGAGGGCTGAAAGTCCTCCCACGGAATGGACCACGGTGGAGCCGGCAAAGTCTATCATCCCCAGACTGGCCAGCCATCCTCCGCCCCAGATCCAGTGGCCCACCACGGGATATATGAAAGCAGTAAGTATGGCGCAGTAAATAAGGTATCCATAGAACTTCATCCTTTCAGCCACAGCCCCCGACACGATGGTTGCGGCAGTCGCGGCAAACACTGCCTGGAAAAACCAGAAAGCAAAATTTCCGGTATTGGAAGGGTCTATTATATCCAGCATAAAACCGCTGGTACCTATAAACCCGCCGGCGCTATTGCCGAACATAAGGCCATATCCCACCAGGAAAAAAAGCAGAAGCCCCACGGATACATTCATAAAGTTTTTCATCAGGATATTTACCGTATTCTTGGCCCTGGTAAAGCCTGCCTCTACCATGGCAAAACCGGCATGCATGGAAAATACCAGAAATGATGCGATAAGCACCCACACAGTGTCAAGTACCGCTGAAAGTCCCATCTCAATACTCCTTTAACCAGATTTATGATTAAAGGATATTACTATAGAAAGGTTAAATGCAGATTACGCTAATATTAAATCCAGGTTAAATATTGACCGGGTCCTATTCTTCAGGGGAAAACATATAGCCTACATTGCGTATGGTCTTTAGCATATTATTATACGGGAGCGGTATCTTGGCCCTGAGCCTTCTCATATGTACATCCACGGTCCTGCTGCCGCCATAATAATCATAGCCCCAAACCGTGGATAGTAGATTGATGCGGGTAAAGACCTTGTCTTTATTCTGCATCAGGAGCTTTAGCATCTCGAATTCCTTGAAAGTAAGGACTACTACCCGGTTATCGACCAGCAGCTCATACTTTTCCATGTTAAGCACCATACCGCCTATGATCAGGCTGTCTGCCGGGACCATTAATCTAAGCTTGTGCAGGAGGAAATCTATCCGGGGAAGAAGTTCCCTTTCCAGGTTTTCAGCAAATAAAAAGTCATCAGCAAATAAAAGCCCGTCAAAAAGAAGAGACTGCTGCGAAGGTTCTATTATGATGAGCCTTCCCCCGGGGTGTTTGCCGGATAAGCCGTTTATCTTTTTAGCATCGTTTTTGAAGCCGTCCTCTTCCAGGGAAAAGCCTGAAAGGTCAAATATAATTATACCTGCATCATCAGGCAGGCCGCCATGCCCGGATAAGCTGCTGAACTTTTCCGCTGACAGAGAAAGATCAACCCTTCCCGCCAGCAGGTCGGCGGCCCTGTCTATATTTTCATCCTTTTCTGAATATAGGAATATCTTTACCATGCCAGCCTCAAGTATGAAAGAAATCACCAGATCCTGTATATTATAATGTAATACCTCATTATTTAAAAATAGGAGGATTATTCACCATCCAGATGGCGGGCCTGATAGTGTACTTATTCTTAATTTTTCTATTTATTAGCAGCAGTATTTCTGATAATAGCAACTTTTGTTTTAACATTTTTTCAATTTTGGCAAATAAAGTATCAGTTTGGAGACGAGTAAGCAAATTCTTATGATAAGTCTAAATATGCTATAATAATTTACAGTTACATAGAAAAGGCGGAAAGGACGCACAGGAAAAAACTGATAAAACAGGTATAAAGAATTTTTCCTATGATGAAGATAAAGACATATTTGTCTGCCCGCAGGGACAGTTACTAAAACTAAAAGCAGTGGATAAAAATAGAATATATAAAAATTTGTAGATTTTATTGAAAATGGTTGTTTGTATTGAATTTAATTTATGATTTTAGGACAGGCTCTTAATGAAAAACAAAAAATATCTTATAAGTTTTAACATTGTGATTCTCCTTGCCTTTCTCTTTACAGCCTTTCCGTCTTGCCGGACCGTAAGTGAGCCTGCTGTGCGGGAAACTCCTGAAATCGAAGAAGAGCCGGAAGAGATCGCTGCAGAAGAGCCGGAAGAAATTACCCCCCTGGGTCTATGGATAGAAAAAAATATACCGGAGAGCCTCAGGGGGGTTATTATCCAGAAGGCAAAAGAGACTTTTGGCACTGACGAAATTATAGAGGTAGAAGAAGATTTCGATATAGGGATAGAAATTGCAGACCCTGAGAGTTCCCATAAAATTTTCTGGGTGTTGGCACCCGTGGTCAACTTTTTTACCTACAATGATGAAATTTATATGGATGATCTCAGAGCCTTCTGGAAGGGCGAAGAAGAATCAATAAACTACATTACCAATGAAGGGACTGAACCTGTTTTTGTGGTCACTGAAGAATGTTTAGGTGTACTGGAAGAGATATGGGGAGACTTTGAGAATGAAAACATAGAGGTTCTGGACCAAAACGATATCCTCTCTCACATAAAAGAAGAAGAAAACAGCTTTTCAATAATACCTTTTGAATCTATTAGCAAGGAATATAAGGTACTGGATATCGATGGGATGTCAATCTTTGACAGGGACCTGGATATCCTTGACTGGCCCCTTACTGCAGCCATAGAGGTAAGTGGAAATCCAGATATGGCTCGGAGCCTTGAGCTAAGTATTGAAAATGCAGCTTCCAGCAACAGGAATATGGATAAACTTACCACCGTTAATATGACAGGAGTAACCGCCATAGTAAGACAGGTTGCCAGGAGAATAGACAGGGAAGGCGTGCTTTCCCCTGGAAAAGAAATAGCTGAAACCTTAAGGGATGCCGATATCACCCATATAAGCAATGAAATACCTTTTGTTGAGGGATGTACTACAGATACCAACCCTCCGGGCCTTGTGTTCTGCAGCCGGGCTGAAAGCATTGAGCTGTTAAGGTATGTGGGAACAGATGTAATTGAGCTTACCGGAAACCATATGATTGATAAAGGCCCGGAATGGATGCATTTTACCCTTGACATGTATGAGGAAGAAGGCTGGCCCTATTTCGGAGGCGGAAGGGACCTTGAAGACAGCTATAAGCCGGCCATCTTTGATATAAATGGAAACAGGATAGCATTCCTGGGAGCAAATACCTTTGGACCGGAATGGAACTGGGCCAGCGAGGATTCGCCTGGCTCTGCGCGCATCAATATGTGGGATGAGGTCCAGAAGGAAGAAGATATGCAAAAATTCGAAGAGATAATCAAGGATTTAAAAAAACAGGGCTATTTAGTTATTTTTACTTTCCAGTATGAAGAAACTTACCGTTACTTTCCCACTGAATACCAGGCGGTTGATTTCAGGAGGATAATCGACGCCGGAGCTGATATTGTAAGCGGAAGTCAGTCCCACCATCCCATGAGCGTAGAATTCAGCGGTGACGGCTTTATAAACTACGGCCTTGGCAACCTGTTTTTTGGCCAGCAGCTTCAGGTCCTGGGAAACAACCCGGGCATAATTCCAAAGCATGTATTATATAATGGCAAGCATATAAACACCATCATGCAGACCACCATGCTTAATGATTTCAGCCAGCCACGGCTTACCACTCCCAAAGAGAGGGAAAGACTTCTCATATCCATATTCGAGGCAAGCCTGAGGGAGAACTGATAACCTGGATTTTTTATAAAACCTCCTGTTGTTGATAATGTATGAATTACCAAAAAGCTCCGGAAGCTCTTATCCTTGGATTTTTTGTGTTTTTTCTTCTATTCCATGTTTTTCAGGTCATTTGTTCCAGCCAGAGACTTTTTTTGCATCCTGTGGTATCTAATTATATCGACCGGTGGGGGGGTACAGGTTGGGGACGAGTTAGGAAATTCTTATCTACCCTGCTTTGCAGAGAAAGCATAGCGACATCGTGTAAAAGTCCTTTACCTCTTTTAACTTTTTTACAATAGAAGATCTTATTTTTTTTTCTGGAACTTTATTAATCCACCCGGCTACTTTCTTAAAGCTAAATGACCCTGGAAAATGTAGCTCCGGGAAAAAGCAAAACTGTTTTTTCTTTCTGGTTGACAGGTAAATACTATCAAATAAGGCTTTCTCCGGTTCTGCTATAAGAAAGCTACCTTCTCCCCTATACCAATCAAACCCGTCAAAAAGAGGCGGGGATATTCGATGTATGGAAAATATACCCAGCTTTGTACTTATCTTTTTTGTATGTATTATCGAAGCCAGGGTTATTTACTGAGGAATCTGTTCAATTATCCCGTGTAGGTGAAGCGCACTAATAAAGGAGACGTAAGCCCTGTTTTTAGGAAGTAATAAAGGAATGACATTATAGGGGCTTAGTTTTTCATTTCCAGTTTCTGCCCAGATCCCATGAGACACTTTTAAGACAAGACCTTTCTTTTCAAGAGTTTTTAGCATTTTTGAAGCATTAGAAATTGAGCTGCCTGAAAGCACCGCAGCTTCCCAGGTAGTAAATACTGGCCGGTTTAACTCTTTTGTAAATGTTAAAATAGATTTTCTAGTCATGTCTTTTTATTAACTGCTCCAGGAGATTTACTGCTTTCAATTTTATTTCATCCCAGAATATTGAGGAGTTATAACTGGTTTGCTCATCAGGTGATAAAAAGGACACTACGCTATCACGGAACTGTCCAAATGTCACAGAAAACAAATTTTCATATGCTCTTTCCAATTTTTCTTTCCTGGGTGTTTTTAAACTATTTATTTCAGGGTCATCGAGCTTAGAGTTTAAGACATACAGGTCAAAAATATCTCTTGCCTGAACTGCCGTTCTTGAAGCAAGTGCATTTATTTTCTGTAAGGTAGCGGCTATAGCATCATAATGTGGTACTATTACAGGTATTAACTTGTATGCACGCAATATGGAATCAGATGCAGCATTAGCCACGATACCGTCTTTTAAGCCTCTTCGTGAAAATTCAACTTTGGTAAAAAGGTCTTCTCCAGCAAAAGTTATAAGATGTATCTTAAATCTTTATGTTGTTTCAGTCTGTTTTGCTTTTACTATGTTCGGAAAAGAAATACTCTGTATGCCATACGGTCTTAGATTGTCAATAAAATTCTGTGATCTAAGTATTTGCAGGACAATATCCTGGACAGCATCAACTCTTACCTTGGTAATATCAAGAACCATATCTTCAGAGTATCTAATGCTTCCAAAGAAAAACCTCATGTTTGCTCCACCTTTTAAGGCGTAGTACCTGGAATCAACCTTGCGGCTGAACCACCTTAAAAACTCTAGATGAAATACTTCTCTCTGTTGTAATGAATCATACATAATTAATTTTAAATAATCTATATGACGGCATATGATAAGCATGATAAATAAGCCTTATAGAAAAAAGTTGGGGAGAATTTTACTCTGATATGTTTAAAAGAAGGCAAAAAAGGCGATTATCAGGATTTTGTTGAATTTGAAAAACAGGATGTCAAGGCATGGCTTAAAAAGTCTGAAGACTTTATAGTCAGGATTGAAGAGTTGGTATTGAAGAATATAAGTAATCAAAATCAGGAATAGAATAAAAAATGAATTGGATACACTAAAGGATCTAATAATAAGAACAATCCCGGTAGGAAAAATATTTCTTTTTGGTTCCTATTATTGGTTTTATAGCTGAATCTTCAAGGTTTTCAAATAATCCTGTATATGATTCAAAGCAGTCTCGATACCGAAAATGCCGGTACACCTGGTCAGATTTATAAATTCTCGATCATATCCAGGTCTCCCGAGACCGCTGACTGCAGCACCTTTCCCATATACCGGTCAACCATATCAGCAGTAAGGGGAATGGGCATGTTCCGGAGCTTCATGGAAAGTGCCGGCTCCCGGGCAGCCTTTAAAGCCTTTTCTATATGGTCCTGGCTAAAGCCCTCGACCTCTTCCAGCCTGGTGGGATATCCCATGCTTTTTGCAAATCCTATAAGACCCCGGGCGGTAAATATTCCCAGCTCCCTTCCGGAAAGCTTCTCAAAACCTTTCCCGGCATAACCGTATTTTGCCAGTATCCCAGATATGAGTCTTAGCGATCTCTCCACAGCAGGTGCAAAAAAAACGGAATAATAAGGGTTCATTATGGCGCATGCCCTGCCGTGGCTGAGTATATCCACCAGGGAAAAGCTGGTAAGGTGGCCTCCATTGGTGCCCCCTGTCATTATGGCATAGCCCCCCAGGTCGGTTCCCAGGCAAAGACCGTCACGCGCCTCGCTATTATCCCGGTCCAGGACTACATCGGGGAGGTATCTTATTATCAGCTCTATCCCGGTTTCCGCTATCCTGTATGCCAGGTCAAAGCCGGGACTGCCTTCAGCGCTATAAAGCACTTCTATCAGATGGGAAAGTCCGTCAAAGCCCCCGTCAGCGCTTATATCCTTCGGTGCCCCATAGGTGATGCCGTAATCAAAGACAGCATATTCCGGCACTATTGAATCATCGACTATCAGTTTTTTTTGCCCTTTCTCAAGGTCGGTTATATTGGAATACCTGGTGAGGTGGGCAGCCGAGCCCGCCAGGGTCTGGCAGGCTATATGGGGGATAAGCTTCCTCCCGTGTCCTCGCAGCTTTGCCGTGATCTGGTCTGCACCCAGATAATCATCTATTTCCCCTCCCAGCGCGGCCAGGACGGCAGCCGCCTTTACCGCATCTATAGTGCTGCCTCCTCCCAGGCTTATGACCAGGCCCGGATCGCTTTCCCTGATATTGCCGGCGACCCGGATGAGGTCCTGCCGGGGAGTATTAGGCCGGGATCCTTTAAATATGCCGCCAAGCTGCACCCCGGACTTTTCCAGGCTGTTTTTGATTATACCGGTATAGAGGTCTATTCCCGGAAAAGTCCCCCGGAATAAAACTGCATTATTGCTGATGCGCGACGCTGCCCGCCCTATGCCGGAAAGGACCCCGGTTCCATGGGAATAAGAATCCTTTTTAAAACTGTAAATAAGCTTTTCTGCTTTATCAAAAAGCCTCATATTATCCTCCCATGGGTCCATCAGCTATTGAGCCTGAACCTGTTGGTTATGGGATATCTCCTGTCTTTTCCAAAGGCACGGGCGCTTATCTTTACTCCGGGAGAACCCTGCCTTCTCTTATACTCATTGCTGTCCACCATATTGATCACATCAGTCACCATGGCCCGGTCAAAACCCATATCTATTATTGTCTTATAACCCCGGTCCTGTTCGATATATGCATTAAGTATGCAGTCCAGGACATCATAGGGCGGGAGCCTGTCCTGGTCCTTCTGGCCGGGTTTGAGTTCTGCCGAAGGAGCCCTGGTGATTATATTTTCCGGGATGATATCCCCGTATTCTTTATTTATAAACCGGCAGATGGAATATACCATTGTCTTATAGACATCCTTTATGGGGGAAAATCCCCCTACCATATCACCGTAAAGGGTGCAGTAGCCCACGCTTATCTCGCTCTTATTTCCGGTAGACAGCACCAGCCATCCATTTTCATTGGAAAGGGCCATTATTATACTGCCCCTTATCCGGGCCTGTATGTTTTCCCGGGTGACATTTATTCCGTCTTTCTTAAAGATCGGGGAAAGATCCTCCAGGTATTTGGAATAGATGCCGGAAATAGGGATGACATCATGCCCTATTCCCAGGGTCCGGGCCAGTTCTTCCGAATCCCTCCCGCTCTCGCTGGAGGAGTAATCAGAGGGCATAAATACCGTATTTACATTTTCCCTGCCTATGGCCAGGGCAGCTATGACCGATGTGATGGCAGAATCTATACCGCCGCTTAAGGCTATCACTACCTTTTCAAACCCGTTTTTTATTATATAGTCCCTGGTCCCCAGGATGAGGGCTTTAAGTATCTCCTCTTCCCGGCAGGAGATGATGCCCGGGTATTCAAGGGGTGTCCCAGATGTTATGGGCATCATCTTTTTACTGTCCTTTCTTATGCCCAGGCCTACCTTTTCTATGGGGGCAAAATCATCTTTAAGGGAGTCTTTCTGTTTCCTGAACCTGGCATCCTTTGTCCTGGCGGCAGATGCGGTCGAGGGATCCATATCGATGACCAGGCTGTCTTCGGTAAAGGGAAGGCACCTGGCCAGCACCATGCCCTTTTCGTCCACCACTATGCTGTTTCCGTCAAATACCAGCTCGTCCTGGCCGCCCGCCATATTAAGGTATGCGATGTTTACCATATTGTCCATTGCCCTGGAAGCGATCATCTTCTCCCTGGATTCCACCTTTCCCACGTGATAGGGGGATGCCGATATATTTATGACCAGTTCCGCCCCTCCGGCTATGGCCTGGGCCTTTGCAGGGCCTGAAGCATAAAAGATGTCCTCGCAGATATTAAGTCCTACCGGATGGCCGTTGATACTGAAGATATAGTTCTTATTTCCCCGGTTAAAATACCTTTCCTCATCAAAGACAGAGTAGTTGGGGAGATGCTGCTTGCTGTATATATAGCAGATATCTTTGCCGCAAATGACCGCAGCAGAGTTATAAAGGGCGCTGTCTTCTTCATATGCAAAGCCCACTATGGCGCATATGTCTCGGACTGTGTCTTTTATCTTTTCCAGGTATCTCATATTCTCACGGATGAATGCATTTTTAAGCAGGAGGTCTTCCGGAGGATAGCCGGTAAGGGCCAGTTCGGGAAATACCGCAATATCGGCCTCTTGTTCCCGGGCCTTTTTTATATGGGAGATTATTATATCAGAGTTTCCCTTTATGTCCCCCACTGCCGGGTTTATCTGGGCAAGATACAGCCTTATTGCCATGACTTCTCCTGTGCTTTCCGGATCATAAATCTATGCTGATAAACAACAGACACAGTCTTTTTTATATAGATTATAGAGGCGATTGTCAATACTATTAAGGTCTGAGGGCTTCAGGTCCTAAGCCAGCGGCAGTCCTGGAAGTTCTTTACAGGCCGGCAGCAATTACCGAATCTGAGCTATCGATCTTTGCCTCATACATGCAAGAATCAGCTTCCTTTATGAGCTCTTTCGTGCCGAGCCCCTCCCTGTACTGGCTTATTCCTATGCTTAATGAAGTGCCTTTTCTGTCTGATGCCTTGAAACTCTCTATTATCCTTTCGGCCACCTCCCTGGCCCTGGAGATATCGGACTCTTCAAGTATCACTACAAATTCATCTCCTCCATAGCGGACTATGCTGTCAATGCCTTTTCTTATCTTATCCTTTATGATGCCGACGAGCTCTTTAAGCAGCCAGTCACCCTGCAGGTGCCCATAGGTATCATTAAGCTTCTTGAAATTGTCAATATCTATCATCATAATGGAGAAAGGCTTTTTATGCCTGCCGAACCGTCTGATAAGATTATCCAGGATCTCATAGAAATACCTTCTATTATAGGCGTCGGTCAAAAAGTCCTTTATTGATTCATCTCTCAGCCTATTCTCAAGCTTTCTCTTCTCCTCTATATCCCTGAATATGGCGATCTTGCCTATAAACCTGTCCCTCCCGTAGATGACCGGTGAAGCGGTCACATTATAAGTTTTGTTTTCATCGCCCAGGCCGCATGCTATATCAATATTAAGCTTTTCCAGCGAATCTTCCTCAAAATAATCCAGAAGCCTTTCAAGGCTGTCCCTGGAACTGGCAGCCATCTGCATCCGTTTCTTGATTTCATCGCTGTCAGGAGTTTTACTTCTTTTTTTTGCGCTGTTTTTGTCGGGGAAAAGAGTATCGCGCATCTTTTTATTTATGTCTATAATATCTCCCTTGCTGTCTACTATCATTATGCAGTCTTCAGTAGTCTCAAACATCTTTTGAAAAGTAAGCGAAGCGGTATTAAGCCCGTCTATAAAGTTGCCAGTTGCGATTAAAATAAATAGCAAAAACATCGAAAATGAATTTACTGGTATCCCCAGGCCGAACATAGCCTCCAGAGGCCGCAAGATAATAGTGGCCAGGGTAAATACGCTTATTCCAGACAGCAGTAAGACCACTCTCGATATTGGATGATGTGTCTTAAGCAGCTTTGCCAGGTTATAGGAAAGATAGGCGATCATAAGCAGCAGAAGCGGCGCCATATAAAATATTCCCAGCTGCATCGAGATACCGGGGCTTACCGTCCATCCGTATGATACTTTTTCTAAAGTTATCTTTCCCGAACCGATTAAATAAATTATTATGACAGACGATGGTATATAGAAGAAGTACTTTACAATATCCTTCTTAAAAAAATTATATTCAGCTGCCTCGACAACATAGTGGAATAATGCTGCGGGGAAAATATATGTGGCTACGGTCAGAAGATATGAGAAGTACCCGATGACGGCAGAATCCACAGAAGCAAATATTGCAAGACTTGATGCCGAGAGAAAAAAAACCGTAAAAGAAAGCAATGTAAATGAATGGAGCGTCCGCCCCGGTCTTTCCCTGAAGATATTATTGATGCCAAAATAAAAAGCAGCTAAAAGGGTGATACCGGAAAAAATAACATACATACTTAAGTTTATATTCATTTTTAAATTTTTATATAATTTATTTATCCAAATTATAATTATATAAATTATATATATTTCTTAATTTATTTCAAATATAAAATAAACCCAGATATGCATTTCCATAGCCGACAGATCAAAGCAGTGATGGGGAAAGATTATAAAAAAAGAAGACAGCCGGCCGGGATATACTATTATTTGAAATGATTATTTAGAAGGTATTTACTGCAGCAATCCTTCTTAATTATCTAAGTTTTTTATTTCTTATTATTAGTTTTATTGTTAGTATTGTTAGAATACAATTAGAATATCACTTCTATAAAGGCAATCTACCGGGATATTGTTATTGTAACTTTATGACAAATGTGATGTTCTTAAATGATCTATAATAATGAAAGACAAAGACTCATTATATGCTGAAGATCTTGATATCTCCCAGCTCAACCAGGCTTACCTTGATATTTCCAGGGTACTCATTGATTATTCCAGCACCATAGAAGAAATAGCAGAAGTCTTCCTTGATAAGGCAAAGGCGCTTACAGGCAGCAGGTTCGGCTTTGTAAATACCATCGATCCTGATACCGGCGTGGCCACTTCAAGGACCATCTCCAGGATGATGGGGAAAGACTGTAAAACAGAAGGTCCGGATAAAAGGATTACTTTTTCACCCCATAATAGCGGCAGGTATCCTTCATTGTGGGGATCCGGACTGAATGAAAAGAAATCCTTTTTTACCAATTCACCAGGCAGTCATGCCTCAAGCAAGGGGCTGCCCAGAGGTCATATCCCCATTAAAAATTTCCTTTCCGTACCTGTAGTCTCTGAAAATACCCTGATCGGGCAAATAGCTCTTGCAGACAGTAAGACCGGGTTCAGTAAAAAAGATATAGATATGATTGAAAAGCTGACCGGCCTTTATAATATCGCTGTCAGGATAAAGCAGGTTGAACAGGAAAAGGAAGCTGAAAAGGAAAGATTTAAACTGCTGGTGGAAAACATGTATGAAGGGTTATGGCAGATAGATAAGGATGCCGTAACTGTTTTTGTTAACCGGAAGATGGCTGAAATACTGGGTTATACAGTTGAAGAGATGACAGGCAGAAGCCTGTTTGACTTCATGGGTGAAAGTGAAAGACATATAGCCGAAAGAAACATGCAAAGGCGTAAAGCAGGCATAAAAGAGGAGCATGATTTCAGATTTATCAAAAAGGATGGGAGCACTATACTTGCCAGGCTTGAGACAGCTCCACTTTTTGGAAAAAATGGAGAATTTGACGGAGCCCTGTCAAATGTATCAGACATAACCGAGAAAAGGATGATGAAAGAAAGGCTTATAAGGTCTGAACATGAAAAATCGGTCATCCTTAACTCAATGTCTGAGATGCTGGTATATTATGACCTGGAACAAAATATATTATGGGCAAATAAGGCATCAGGAGATTCCGTTAATATGAAGGTGGAGGAGCTTGTCGGCAAACACTGCTATGAGATCTGGTGTGCTTCTGACAGGCCGTGCAGGGATTGCCCCGTGGTAAAGGCCCGGCAAACCGGCAAGGTTTGTGATGCCAGGATCAAGAGTCCCGATGGCCGCATATGGCAATTACGCGGCTATCCCATATTTGACAAGAGCGGCGCCATTACCAATCTTATGGAATTTGGCCGGGATATAACAGAGCATGTTAAGGATGAAGAAAGACTTATCAGCAGTGAAAATAAATACAGGAAGCTTTTTGAGACCTCCCCTGTAGGCATTTCTATAATTAATAAGGCCGGAGTAATAACTTCATGCAATGATATGATGGAAGAATATGTAGGTATCCCGAAAGAAAAGATCCAGGGCAAACACTTTACAAAACTTGGTATATTAAAACCGGGGGATATACCCAGGTATATCAAGGTATTTGCAGATATACTAAGGGAAAGGATCACCGAGCCTTTTGAAGTCAGTTTTTATAATAGAAATGGAGAGGAGCGCATAACCGAGGTCTATACAAGTCTGCTCAGGGAAGATGGAAAGACCACAGGGGTCCAGCTGATCCTCAGGGACATCACAGGTGAAGTCAGATCTGAAAAGGAGCTGAAACTAAGCTATGAGCAGGCAAAAAAGACCCTTGAAGGAACAATAAATACCCTCTCATCAATACTTGATATAATAGATCCATATACCGGAAGCCACCAGAGGAATACTTCAAAGCTGTGCCTGGCAATGGCTAAAGAGCTGGGCCTTGACCAAGAAAAAACAAGGATGCTTTACACGGCGGCTCTTATACATGATATAGGCAAGATCGCCATCCCGGCATCAATACTTTCTAGACCCTCGGTACTTACAGGTATTGAAATATCGATGATCCACACGCACAGCCAGTTGGGATATGACATACTCAAAAAAATAGATTTTGGATATCCCCTGTCCGAAATAGTGCTACAGCATCATGAAAAGCTCGACGGCTCCGGTTATCCCAAAGGCCTTAAAGGAAATGATATAATGTTTGATGCCAGGATTCTTACAGTTGCAGATACTGTTGAAGCCATGGCCAATCACAGGCCTTACAGGCCGTCTATTGGTATTGAAAAAGCATTAGAAGAGATCCGGTCTGGAAGAGGTATATTTTTTGACGAGAGAGCAGTTGATGCCTGTCTTGCAGTTTTTAAAAAGAAAAAATTCAAGTTCCAATAATCCCCGGTTATACAGGCTTCCGGGCAGATCCTTTTAAATTACTTTGAATATTCTATAAACAGTTCAAGATCATCTACATAATAAAGGAATCCGTCAGAATTGCTGTTGGTCCTTCCGGGATCACTTTGCGGGACCGCCTGG
>CAYPXQ010000023.1:0-1696 GCA_964414685.1 uncultured Actinomycetota bacterium | reverse complement strand
ATTATATTTTAAAGTCATGATTAATTCTATATTTTATTTTTTATCAGCGAAACTCTTATGGGGAAACAGTTTATGAGAGAAAGGGCACCGTTTCAGGCTGAGTCTGAATTGTTTCCTATTGACAGCCCCCTCCAACAGTGATAGTTTCTATCCTGTTTACTAAACACTACTAATTTGATATTAATGGATAAATATATATATTTTGACCACAGCGCCACTACCCCTGTCCTACCCGAAGCAGTTGAAGAGATCAACAGGTGCTTTACCGCCTGTTACGGCAATGCTTCGGAACCCCATGGGCCGGGAAGGGAAGCTGCCGCTATACTGGACCAGTCGCGCCAGATAGTAGCAGATGCCCTGGGAGCCAGCTCCAGGGAGATAATCTTTACCAGCGGAGGCACTGAAAGCGACAACCTTGCCATAATAGGGGCCGCCGAAGCCTGCAGTAAAAAAGGCGGCCATATAATCATATCGGATGTCGAGCATCCGGCAGTATATATGGCAGCAAAGAAGCTGTCCAGGAAGGGTTTCAGCATCACCGGAGTGGGAGTCGACAGTCTGGGCATGGTAGACCCTGATGATATAAGAAAGGCAGTCACTGATAAAACCATACTGGTCTCCATAATGCATGCCAATAATATAGTAGGGACCATACAGCCTGTTGCCGAGATCGGCCGATTCCTGAGAGAAAAAGGTATTGTTTTCCACACAGATGCGGTGCAGTCATTCTGCAGTATAGATACCAGAGTGGACCAGCTCAATGCAGATCTCCTTTCGCTTTCCGGCCATAAGTTCTATGGGCCCAAGGGAGTGGGCGCCCTCTATATAAGGAAGGGGACAAAAGTCATGCCCCAGCTTGTGGGCGGCGGCCATGAGCACGGGATGCGGTCTTCCACCGAGAACATCCCCGGCATAGCCGGCCTGGCAAAAGCGGCAGCCATAGGACAGAAAGACCTGGAGGCCAAGAAAAGGAGATTATCGGGACTCAGGGACAGGATAAAGGACTGTATACTGAAAAATATCGATGAAGTAAGGTTTAACGGCCATCCGGAAAAAAGGCTTCCTGGAAACTGCAATATCTCTTTTTCATATATCGAAGGGGAAGCCATGGTGCTGAGGCTGGATGCAGCCGGCATAGCTGTCTCCAGCGGATCTGCCTGTTCCTCGTCTTCCATGAAGCCCTCCCATGTCCTGGCAGCCATGGGGCTTTCCCCGGCAGAAGCTCACGGCTCCCTGAGGATAACCCTTGGATTTGAGAATACCCTGGATGAAGTAGACTATTTCCTGGATGTGCTTCCAGGCATAATATCGGACCTGCGCCGCATCTCACCGCTTTACAAGAAATGATCTTCCCCTGGTCAAGGAATCCAAAAGTGAAAAGCGGTATGCTATGGTCTCTTTTTGCATAAGGATATGCGGCTATTATCTTTTTATATTGGTCGGGTATTCCCTTGAACTGGTCTTATATCATACATAATTTTAAATCCGTTATATAAAATGTATAGCATTTTGTAAAATATATTTTATAAAATGTAATTTTAATCTAAGGGCCTATTTATTTCTAAGGTTCTGGATTTGATATTATCTATTAATATATGGCCGGTATAATATTGATGGAAGACCGGCATCATGCCGGTTAAAAGTTATATGAATAAATAAATAAAATAATTATAAATTAAATGTTTTAATAATAATT
>CAYPXQ010000022.1:0-3757 GCA_964414685.1 uncultured Actinomycetota bacterium | reverse complement strand
AGGCATGTCTCTATTAGTCTTTTTAACTGCAGCTTAGTTTCCAGTTTCAGGTCTCCCCAGATGTCTTCTTCGGTTGTCTTTACTTCTCTCCATAAATCGGCTACTCTTAATGATAAGAGATCTCTCATGGCGTATTCCTTTCATTTAGTTTTGTAACAATTATTATTTGAAAGAATACGCCATCTTTATTTTTTTTAAAATAATTTACACATTAAATTTTACGCTATCTTATTTGCCGGAAGGCAGGCTGGTCAGATATCCTGCAGAAGCTGCCTGAGTCCGGTATACCTTTTCTCCACTACATTTTTATTTACAGCCATCCCTATGGCCTTTTTGCTGCCCACCAGTATGGCAAGTTCGCTGGCCCTGGTAAGGGCGGTATATAAGAGATTCCTCTGCAGCAGCATATAGTGGGATGTGAGGATGGGGACTATTACGCATCTGAATTCCGATCCCTGGGATTTATGGATGGAAATAGCATATGAATGACTTATCTCGTCTGCTTCATAGAAGCTGTAGTTTACCGCCTTTCCCTCAAAATCTATCCTCATCTCATTAAGTTCGGCATCTATTTCCGATATTATTCCTATATCGCCATTGTATATCTCTTTTTCATAATTGTTTTTCAGCTGTATCACCCGGTCGCCCCTGCGGAACACCCTGTTCCCGTGCAGAAGTCCGCCTTTCCCCGGATTAAGTTCTTTCTGTATCCTGGTATTAAGGTTTATTACCCCGCATATGCCCCGGTTGGTGGGGACCAGGACCTGTACGTCTGTCATAGGATCCATGCTGAAGCTGGATTTTATTTTTTTTGTCAAAAGGTGCAGTATAAGTTCCACGGTCTCGTCCTGGCCGCTTTTCTCGATGAAGTAAAAATCATCCATCCCCGAATTTTCCAGCCTGGGGAATTCGCCATCCCTTACTCTGTGGGCATTGGCTATTATCTGGCTCTCGCCCTCCTGCCTGTATATCCTCTTAAGTTCTGATACCGGGATGACTCCGGACCGGATGAGGTCCCCCAGGACATAGCCCGGCCCCACCGGGGGAAGCTGGTCTATATCGCCTACCAGGACCAGCCTGCTGTCAGGCCTTACTGCTGACATAAGGTGCCTGGTAAGCCTTATGTCCAGCATGGATGCCTCATCTATGACTATAACGTCTGCGTTTACCGGGTCTTCTTCATTCTTCAAAAAACGGTTAAGCCTGGGATTAAAGGCAAGCAGCCTGTGTATGGTCTTTGCCTCCCTGCCTGTGGTCTCAGTCATCCTCTTGGAAGCCCTTCCGGTAGGGGCAGCCATTAATACTTTCTTTTTTTCCAGTTCCAGTATCCTTATAATGAAATTAAGTATGGTGCTCTTTCCTGTTCCCGGACTGCCGGTTATTATCAGGATCTTTTCCGTAAGCGCCTTCACAATTGCATCCACCTGTATGGAATCCAGCTCTATATTGTTTTCCCGGGCCAGGTCCACTACCTGTTTCCTGTATTCTGCATCCCCGGGATCCCTGACCGGACCGCTTCTGCTGCGGTCAAGAAATACAGCTATTTTTTCCCTCACATATTGTTCGCAGACATAGAGGCTTTTAAGGTAGATATTCTTTCCGCTGCCCTCTCCGTCTGCGATTATCCTGCCGTCCCGCTCCAGGTCATCCAGAGCCCTGTCCAGGATTTCTTTTCCCGCCTCCAGGAAATCAAGCGCCCTGTCAGCTATTATCTCATAGGGAAGATAGCAGTGCCCGCTGTCTTCTGCCCTGTGGAGAAGGTATAATATGCCTGACCTGATCCTGAAAATAGAATCCCTGGCTATACCGGCCTTAAGGGCGATGGAATCAGCTGTCTTAAAGCCTATGCCGAAAATATCCTCTGCCAGCCGGTAGGGATTTACCTTGATAACATTTTCCGCATTTTCTCCATATGTATTATATATCTTCATGGCATATGTGCTGGAAATACCGTAAGACTGGAGGAATATCATGACTTTCCTGGTATTTTTGTGTCTGTACCAGGAATCCCTTATCTGTCTTATCCTTTTTTCCCCTATGCCTTCTATACGGGAAAGACGCTCAGGTTCGCTGTCGAGTATTTCTATAGTCTCTTCGCCAAAACAGTCTACTATGCGTGAAGCCATGGCAGGCCCGATGCCTTTTATCATGCCAGAGCCAAGATAGCTTTCTATTCCCGCTATGCTGACCGGTGTAAATGCCTCTACCGAAGATATCTCAAACTGTCTTCCATAATTCTTGTTGACTACCCATTTTCCTTTTATCCCCAGCTTTTCACCGCACTGAAGCTCGAATACATCTCCCACTATGGTAACCAGCTCACCGTCCTCCGTCCTGAGCCTGCCCACCATATAACCTGTGTCAGGATTCTTGAATACTATCTTTTCCAGGGTCCCCTGGATATTCAGGATCTCATCTTGCATCAGGGATTCATCCTATAATATTTTCAGCTAAAAATTCCTTCACAAATCCGGCCAGGCCTTCCGGCGGTATATTCACGGTCTCCCCGGTGCGCCTGAGCTGGACCTCGACCATTTTTTCCTCCAGGAACTTCTTTCCCACCACCATCCTTACAGGCAGCCCCAAAAGTTCGGAATCCTTGAACTTGATGCCCGCACTTATATTCCTGTCGTCATACAATACTTCTATGCCGTTTTCTGTGAGCTGCTTATATATGTTCTCGCCGGCATCAGCCATTTCACTGGATTTGGAGGTGGTGACTACCAGGCTTACAGTATAAGGAGCTATGGAAGGCGGCCATATTATTCCTTTTTCATCATGGAGCTGTTCGATCACTGCAGACATTATGCGGGTTATGCCTATGCCGTAACATCCCATTATGAAAGGCTTCTGCCTGCCGTCTCTTCCCAGAAAGCTTGCCTCCATCTTCTGGCTGTACTTACTGCCCAGCTTGAATATATGGCCTATCTCTATACCTTTTTCCCTGTTTATGCCGGTCCCGCATTTTATGCACCTATCTTCAGGGCCGGGATAGGTAAAATCACCATAAGAAGCAATATCCGCATCCCTTTCCATGCTGACATTTTTAAGGTGGGTATCCTTTTTGTTGGCACCGGTTATTATATTCTTTATTCCTTTTAGTGAATTATCTGCATAGACCTTTATACCGGGATCAAGACCCACTGGTCCCACATAGCCTATTACCAGTGCCCTTTGTCCGCCTTCAAAAAGCTGCAGGGGACGTTTGAGAAACTTTTCTGCCTTGGAGATATTAAGTTCCCTGTCCCCGGTCATCATGAAAGCATAGACATTTCTGTCTTCATCCTCCAGAAGCATGGTCTTTGCCGTCCTTTGTTTCTCAACCTCCATAAAACGGGCAAGGCTTTCTATATCTGTCACTCCTGGAGTATTTACTTCCTGGATATCCTTTTCCGTGCCTGCATCCGGCTCCGGACAGGCTGTAGAGGAAAGCTCGATATTGGCCGCATAGCCGCAACCGGGACAGTATACCAGTGTCTCCTCGCCTTCGCCGGCCAGCACCAGGAACTCATGAGATGACTTCCCGCCGATAAGTCCGGTATCTGCTTCAACTACCCTGAATTCCAGGCCCAGCCTTTCCACTATCCGGCTATAGGCCTGATACATCTTTTGGTATATCTGGTCCAGGTCCTTTTCATCCTCGCAAAAACTATAGGCGTCCTTCATTATGAATTCCCTGCCCCTGAGAAGGCCGTACCTGGGCCTGATCTCATCCCTGAACTTAACCTGTATCTGGTACAGGTTAAGGGGAAGATCC